>JBBSQD010000152.1:0-14589 GCA_038258185.1 Aggregatilineales bacterium
CCAGTTCTTCAGCGTACTTGCGCAGGCTGTCTTCCACGTTGCGCATATCTTCCAGGTTGCGAGCGTTGCGCAACGCGGCGGCCAGTTGCAATGCCAGCAGATGCGCGATGCGCAGATCTTCCTGACGATAGCTGTTCTTGAGCTTGGCGGCGAAGCAGATCGCCCCCATCACTTCGCTGTCATTGACCAGCGGCAGAATCATCTGTGATTCGTAATTGCGCAGAAACGGTGATGTGGGTTTTTCTGTCGCCAGGTAAGCATTGCCCGTGCGCAGCACATAACCCAGGTTATCTGATTTGCTTAATTCCGCTGGAGCGCAGGGGCTTGAGAAGCCAAATAAATCCGTGACCGTCCACAAGGAGTCGTTATTGCGCAGGGAAACGCCACAATACTGGAAATCCAGCAGCCACTTGGCCTGCTTGGCGACCACCTTCAGAATCTTGCTCAGATCCAGTCGGCGATTGATGGCAATGCCAATTTCGTTAACGGCTGCGATACGACTCGAAAGGGCTTCAGCCTCCGCCAGCAAACGTCGCGCGGTCAGCAGAAGTTGTTCCGGATTTTGCTCCTCAAGCCTGCCTCCATCGATCATAGCGCGTCGATTTCGAGTGAGATCGCGTCGGTGTATTGGTTGACTGATGTAAACAGGTTGGCAGCAGACAGCAATTCAAACAGTTCTTCGTCATCCAGCCCCAGATCACGCAGTTCCTGATAATGTTCCGGTTTCAGGTCATGCGGACGGGTGCCAGCCAGCAGGCCAAAACGGATGGCGGCTTTTTCACGGGCGGGCAGGGGGCAGCTTTCAAAGTCCGCCACCAGCAAACGCAGCACTTCTTCGCTAATCCCCAGCGCGGACAGGCCGTGCAGGTGGACTTTTAAGGCATATTCGCTGTTGTTCGCCTGTGAAATGGCGATGCCGATCATTTCTTTCAGGGTACGGGGGACACTGCCCATCAGAATAGTCGACTTGAATTTTTTCCAGTTGGCCTCTAAAACGCCGGGGTTAATCGCCATCGACTTAAACAGATTGGGGACGATACCAAATCCAAGTTCGGCGGTAATCTCCTCATACACGCTGCGTGCTAAGGGGTCGGTCAGGTCAGCATATTCCATAATAGGGAAGGTTGCCATAAGTAAGTTATTACTCCTAAAGATAAGATGAGTGTTCGGACGTCTTTTTAAGTGTAATCCGGACACTTCTGTTATTTTCGTAACGTTATATGAATTTAGAGTTAAAATTATGAAAGCAAAAGGTTAATTTATGTCCTTAATGCTTTGCGCCAGCGGATAGAATATCGTCTGATAATGCGCCTGGGCATCGACAAAGGCACTCAGCAGGATAACCACGACAATCACCACCACGATCCACAGGCCGGTTTTTTCGCTCCGTGCTGTGATCAAACGCAGCGGCAGCGCCAGCCCATTGGCTGCGATCACCATCACCAGCGGTAAAGCCGGGGCGGCCAGCAGCAGATTAGGATAGCGCACCGGTAATTGCTGGCTGTATCCCGCCGGGACGAGCAGCAGTACCAGCGCAATCACTATGACGGCTTCCTGCCAGCGCTGCCGCACATAGAAGCGCCATCCCAGGCCGAGTAGTCCCAGCAGCAAAGCAGCGCTGATCGCCGGACTTAACACCGGACGATTGACCACCCCATGCAGCGGATTGGGATCACTGGTTAAATTAAACAGCAGCACACTGTTGGACAGTCCTTCCAGCCACGACAGTTGCGGATTTGCCACCCGTAAAGCATTTGCACGCGGTGGCGGTGTGGGCTGTAACTGATTGAGCAGGGCAATATCATCGGAGGGATTATCCGCCAGCAGGGTGTTGAGTTGAGCGGCGTTCAGCGCGGGGGCGATCAGCACAATGACGAACAGACACGCCGCCGTCACGCGGGTCATCTGTGACCAGCGTGTGTGGCCGGGACGATGCCTTTCTTCGATCAGAGCCGCCAGTGGCAGCAGCGGAAACGCCAGCCACAACAGCATATTTAACAAGCCACCCGCCGCTAAAGCCACCCCCGCCAGAATAATCGCTCGGCGGTTATGCGTGCGGATAAAGATCAGCAGCGCCAGCACATACATTCCCCCGGCCAGCGCCAGCAGCGTGTATAAGCCATCCTGCTTGCTCAACGCCAGCGCCCACAACGAAACGGCGCTGAAACCCGCCGCGACCAAACCCGTCCACTGATCGCCCCATTCCCGCCCCAGCAGAAAAGTCAGCGGCACCAGCGCGACTATCGCCGCCATATTGATCAACCTCAGCGCGCAATCGCTGTGTATATTGGCGGTACTCAGTGGCAGCGCCAATGCGACTAAACTCAATCCGCCGACAATCAACGCAATCTGCCGATTGTCGCGCAGAATTTTCGCGCCTTTAGCGATCATCGCACGGGTCAAAAGTGGCTGACCATTGAGCAGCAGGCGGCTGAAGGCAAATACGCCCATCAGCCAGCAGAAAATCAGAATGAAGCTGACGCTCCCCAATTGCGCCAGCACCAGCGTAACAACCATGAAAAATAAGCCGGTGATCCAATACAGAAAACGGTTGCGCATCGTATAGATTGCGATATCTGCTGGCGACTCAGCCGCGTTTTCAGCCCGCCACTGGCGTTCATAGTGGCTGTAAAGCGGATTCAGCAGCACAAAGCCCACCAGAAAACCCAGCGCCGGAATCAGCGGATTGCGCGAACCGAGCATCAAACTCTGCGCGCCGGTCAGAAAGCCATAGCCGACCAGCGCCAGCCCGATCACGGCTGTCACTGACCGCGCGCGCGGTTGTGAAACTTGGCGTGCAGCGACTCTCGGTATTTTTTTAGAGGGGGAGGGTTGTTCTACCGGAATGAAGGCCGTGTCGGCGGGAGTCTGCATCACAGCAGAGTCCACTTCGACCGGGGCCTGCTGCCAGCGGCGGCGAATCAACAGCGCCAGACCAGTGACGCTGGCGACCATCGTGAGCAGAATGGCATAAACGGATTGACGATTGTCCTGGCTCAACGGTTGATACTCCGATAGTGTCATCATGCAGGTATTCTCATCTATTCTACACCAACCTGCGCCGGGTTAAACTTGACACACCTGTGCGATCTTCTATAATTGAATCACCATTAGATTAATTTTATTGATGAGGAAATAGTTCTTTTGGCTCGTAAACCTGCTGACCAATCGGTCAACCGAGAAGATATCCTGATGGCCGCCGCATCCGTCCTGCAGCGCCGGGGTTATGAAACCATCACCATGAAGGATATCGCCGCTGAGGTCAACCTGACCGCAGCCAGCCTGTATCATCACTTCAAGAATAAAGATATGCTGCTGCTGGCGGTGCTGGAAGCGGGGCTGGATATTGTCATTGACCAGTTGGAGCCGCTGGCCGAGAAGGATCAATCGTGTGCGGAGAAACTGCGCCAGATGATCGCCGTCCATGTCGTCAGCCTGACGCAGCATACCGCCGTCGGCGCGGCCATGATCTTCGAGATTCGCTCTTTGCTGAATGCCCCCACCGCGCAATCCAACGGGGCGGCCCACTCGGAATATCTCAATCGTCGCGATCACTTTTTCGCCCGCCGCGATTATTTCGAGAGCTTCTACCGCAATATCATCCAGCAGGGGATTGCTGCGGGTGAGTTTCGTCCGGTGGATGTGGTCATCTTCACGCAGACCATGCTCGGCGCGCACAATTGGGTCGGTGTGTGGTATCGCGAGGCAGGCCGTTTGAGTGGTCAGCAAATCGCCGACCAGATGGCCGATACTTTCTTACGCGCCCTGTGTGTGGATTGAAATGGGGCGTGACTTCGAAAACTTTGATGGCATTCTTCCTGACCTCACCCCCGACCCCTCTCCAAAATGGAGAGGGGAGGAATTGCCGCAGGCAAGGAGGGGTGAGGTGGATTACAGGCAATGTCGCTAAAAACAGAAAAGGTATAAAAAACCTATGCAGCGAATTTTAATCACCGGGGCGAACCGGGGCATTGGGCTGGATCTGGTGCAGCGCTACAGCGCAGACGCGAATAATCAGGTTTTCGCGGCCTGTCGCCAGCCAGACAAAGCCGCTGATTTGCAGGCGGTGGCCGCTCAAAATCCCGAACGTGTCCACATTATCCAGCTTGATGTGACTGACGCGCACCAGTTGAGCGCCGCCGTGCAGACCGTCAGCCAGCATACCGATGGACTCGATCTGCTGATTAACAATGCCGGAGTGCTTCCAGGTGGTGTGGATAACCGTGAGCCGAATATCGCCAGTTTCGGCCAGCTAGACCCCCAGGCCATGCTGGCTGTGTTTGCCGTCAACAGTATTTCGCCGGTGATGGTGACCCAGGCTTTTGCCGATTTGCTGCGCAGCGGACACAACGCGCGCGTGATCAATGTCTCGTCCGATGCTGGATCAATTACCAATCGCAATCGCGGTTGCGACTACACCTATCCCGCCAGCAAAGCCGCCCTGAATATGCTTACGCGCTGTCTGGCAGGGGATTTGCGTGACGCCGGTGTCATTGTCGTGTCGATGCACCCCGGTTTTCTGCAAACCGATATGGGCGGCAGCCGTGCGACGCGCACTGTCGCTGACACCATGCCTACTTTTATGGATGTGATCGCACATTTAACCCCGGCGGACAGCGGCACCTTCCTCAACTGGGACGGTCAGCCGGTGCCGTGGTAGGAAAGTCAGATAGAGGATAACGCTATGACTAATCGCAAACATCTGGTGATTGACCCCTTAACCGCCCAATCTGAAGAGATTGGCCGCCATCTGTGGATGCTGGAAGATGCCCGTCAGCGCACGCTCCATCACCTGCAGGACATGCCAGCGGCCATGCTGGACTGGCAGCGTGAACCCGGCGGCCACACCATCGGCACCTTGCTCTATCACATCGCCGCCATTGAAATGGATTGGCTGGCGGCTGAAGTGCTGGAAGGGAAAGCACCCCAAAGCGCCTGGGCGAATTTCCCGCATGACGTCCGTGAAGCGGATGGACGCTTGACCCAGGTAGACGGTATAAGCCTGTCCGATCATCTGCAACGCTTTGAGGCCACCCGCACCTTGGTGCTGGATACTTACCGCGCCATGTCCATTGAGGAATTCCGGCGGGTTCGCCATTTAGAAAATATGGATGTCACGCCGGAATGGGTGCTGCATCACCTGTGCCAGCACGAAGCCGAACACCGGGATGAGATTATCGCCCTGCGCATGGGTGCCGAACGCGCCCTCAACCTAACGCTGAACGGGTAGAAAATCATCATTTATGAAATTTTCTTATGTAAGTCAGTGAAATTTCTATCGATTAATTCGTACGGACACGGCATGCCGTGTCCCTGCACTAAAATTGTATTGCAGAGAGCTTCTCGATTTCTATCAATAATGAGTGACATTTAGAAAGGTTTATTTTATGCCGTATCAGATTAATAAAGCCGCTGTGATCGGCTCCGGCACGATGGGCGGGGGCATCGCAGCTTTACTGGCGGGGGTCGGCGTGCAGACGTTGCTGCTGGATATCCCGGCGAAGGGCACCCAGCCCGGTGACCCGCCTGCCAAACGTAACGCTGTGGTGTTGGGCGGATTGGCCGCTATGCAGAAAGCTCGCCCCGCGCAGTTGCTCAGCCAGAGTGACCTCGCGCTGATTACGACCGGCAATATCGAGGATGATCTGGACAAAGTCAGCGACGCCGACTGGATTATCGAAGTCGTGGTCGAACGGCTGGATGTCAAGCAGAACCTGATGGCGAAACTGGCCGAGGTCATCGGTCCCAACACCATCGTTTCCACCAATACGTCTGGCCTGCCCATTAAGGCGATTGCCGAGGGCTTGCCTGATGACTTCAAACGCCGCTTTCTGGGGACGCATTTCTTCAATCCGCCGCGCTACCTGCGCCTGCTGGAAGTCATCCCGCACGAAACCACCGACCCGGAAGTGGTCGATTTCATGGTCGATTTCGGTACGCGCAAACTGGGTAAAGGCGTGGTCGTCGCCAAGGATGAGCCGAACTTTATCGGCAACCGTTTCATGTCGATGTCCGGCATGCAGGCGATTAATTACGCGCTCGATCATGACTACACCGTGGAAGAAGTCGACTCGATCACCGGCCCATTGATTGGCCGCCCCAAAACCGCGACCTTTAACCTCAATGATCTGGTCGGCTTTGATGTCGCCGTCCATGTCGCCCGTAATCTGTATGATGCCATTGAAACCGACCCCTCGCGTGAAGTGTTGAATAATCCCGATGCGGCTGGCCTCAGCGACGAACTGCTCAAGCGTAACTGGCTGGGGCGCAAAACCGACGGCGGCTTCTACAAAATGAAACGCGGCGCGGACGGTTCCAAGGAACTGTGGGCGCTCAACCTGAAAACACTCGAGTATGAACCGCCGACCAAAGTCCGCTTTGACAGTGTCGGCAAGCATCGCAAAGTCGAGAATACCGCCGAACGCATCAAACTGATGATGCACGAGGATGACCGCGCCGGGGAATTTCTGTGGCACCATCACGCCTTTTATCTGGCGTATGCCTCCAACCGTGTGCCGGAAATCACCGAAACGATTGTCAATGTCGATAACGCGCAGAAGTGGGGCTTCGGCCATGAGCTGGGGCCGTTCGAAATCTGGGACGTGCTCGGCGTAGCCGACACCATTGAGCCGTTTGAGCAGGCCGGTTATCGTGTCGCCGATTGGGTCAAAACGATGGTCGAAAGCGGCCACCCGACCTTTTACCAGTACGACGCCAACGGCCAGAAAACCGGCTACTACAGCCCACAGGCCAGCGATTATGTCCCGCTGGAGGCTGACCCGCGCATCATCCGCGTGGATGCGCTGCGGGCTGCCGGGGCTGAACTGGCCCGCAATGACAGCGCCAGCGTGCTCGATATGGGTGATGGGGTGCTGCTGTTTGAAGTCCACAGCAAGCAGAACGCGCTTGACCCTGATGTGTTCCAGATGGGCTGGAAAGCGCTGGACATGCTGCAAACTGGCGACTACAAAGCGATGGTTGTCGGCAATGATGCTGAGCGCTTCAGCGTCGGCGCCAATATTTTCCTGGCGGTGATGGGCATCCAGAGCGGCCAGCTTGATCAGATTGAGCAGTTCCTCAGCAGCGGTCAGGACTTTATGAACGCGCTGCGTTATGCCAGCAAACCGGTCGTGACCGCGCCGTTCCAGTTGGCATTGGGCGGTGGCGCCGAGATGACGATGGGTGGTGTGCAGACCGTCGCGCATGTCGAGCTCTATATGGGCTTGGTCGAGGCCGGTGTGGGTATTGTCCCCGGTTGGGGCGGCTGTAAGGAAATGCTGCGCCGTGTGGTCAATCCTGTGATGCACTCACATCCCAATGCCGATGTGCTGCCGCATCTGCAAAAAGTGTTTGAGCAGATTGCCACCGCCAAAATCAGCGAGCAGGGCGCGAAGCTGGCGCAGGAAATGGGCTTCCTGACTCCCTGTGATCGCATCGTTATGAACCGCGATTATCTGCTGTATGAAGCCAAACGCACCGCGCTCTATCTGGCCGAGGATTACACTCCGCGCCAGCCCGAACTGATCTACGCCGCAGGCCGTGACGCTTACGCCGCGCTGCTGATCGGCATTGAGGGTTTTGTCGAGCAGGGCTTTGCTTCAGAATATGACGCGCATGTCGCCCGTAAACTGGCCTATGTGCTGACTGGGGGCGCGATTGCCGAACCGGGCTGGGTGGACGAACAGGTGATTCTCGACCTGGAAACCCAGGTGAACATGGAACTGTTCCCGAATCCCAAAACCATCGAGCGCATTACCCATATGCTGCAAACTAACAAGCCGCTGCGCAATTAGTCTCTGGCTTCTCGTCGCGACTCTTTAGGGATGCACAATCGTGCATCCCGTGGATGAGCGCACGTGAATGAGGATATGGATACATGAAACTATCACCCGAAGAAGCAACCAGAAGCACAGATATGTTGATTAAAGAGATCGGCCATCTGAAGGATCGTTTAATAGAGTATGGCTACGATACCAATCAGGTAAAGGAGTGGCATAAACTGCTCCATAGCACACTACTGGAATGGCGTAGCAACGAACTGAAGTTGGCGGACGTCTTTAACGCGACTGATACAGATAAAATCCCTGGACTGTTAAAGAAATACACTGAGGGCATACTTTGGTTGAGTAAGCCAAATATAGAAGAACACCTTTTTCGGTTGCGCTTTATTCTGGAAAAGGTTCTGCCCGAGGATGAGACAGATTGGGATGATGAAGATTCGGACGATATATCATGAATATTTCTCCAGAAGATGCTGTTAAAAGCAATAACCTCATGATTGAGGCCGTGAATGAACTTGAAACGCGTCTAATTGACGCTGGCTATGATGCGCAAGAAGTTGGCGAGTGGATGTTTAATTTAAACGAAAACCTGGAGGGGTTACGCAAATCTTCACTTGACTTGGCTGAAGCTTGCAATGCCACAAATCTGGATGAGGTTCCTGCCATGTTAAATGGCTATGCCACCCTTGTGCTGTATGCGATTAAACCCTATTACCTGGAAGGATATCTCACGCGCCTGGATTTCATGCTTGAGAGCTTTCAGTTAAGTCGGAAACGTAAAAAGGGTAATCAGGAATCGACTTAAATACGTAATTAAAAAAATTTGAAGCCACTTGTATGAATAATACTTCCTGGACTAATAACTAAGGACTAGAGACTGGAGACTATAGAATGACCCGTGAAGCAGTAATTGTCGCCACCAGCCGGACTGCGGTTGGAAAATCGAAAAAAGGCGTGACCCGTAACACCCGTTCCGATGATATGGCCGCGGTGGTCATTCAGGATCTGATGGAGCAGACCGGCGGTAAGCTGGATGCCCATGAAATTGATGATGTGATTATCGGTTGTGCCATGCCGGAAGGCTCTCAGGGGCTGAACTTCGCCCGTGTGATCGCGCTGCGGGCAGGTCTGCCGGTGGAGATCCCCGCGCAGACCGTCAACCGTTTTTGTTCCAGCGGCCTGCAAACTATCGCCATGGCCGCCGAGCGGATTATCGCCAACGGTGCCGATGTGATTATCGCCGGGGGTGCGGAAACCATGTCGCTGGTACCCATGAGCGGCTTCCACATCAGCCCCAATCCCTACATGGCGGAGAACGAACCGGAAGTCTACATGGGTATGGGTCACACCGCCGAGCATGTCGCGGACGAATGGGGCATCAGCCGCGAAGACATGGACGAATTCGCCTATCAGAGCCATCAGAAAGCCGCCCACGCCATCGACAGCGGCCTGTTCAAAGACCAGATTGTCCCCTTCGAGATTGAAGAAACCTTCATCAATGAGGCCGGTCAACTGGAAACGCGCACTTTCAACTTTGACACCGACGAGCATCTGCGCCGCGAAACCACCGTCGAGGGACTGGCGAAACTGCGTCCGGTTTTCCGTGAAGGTGGACGCGTCACGGCGGGGAATTCCAGCCCGTTGAGCGATGGCGCAGCCGGTGTGATCGTCATGGAAGCGGGGAAGGCCGCGCAGTTGGGCTTAACCCCGCTGGCGCGTTTTGTCGGTTTTAATGTGGCCGGTGTGCGCCCGGAAGTGATGGGTATTGGGCCGATTGCCGCGGTGCCGCGTCTGCTCCAGCGCAGCGGCATTTCGCAGGATGATATTGACCTGATTGAACTGAATGAAGCCTTTGCCGCGCAGGCTTTGGCGGTTATCCGTGACCTGGAATTTGACCCGGCCAGAGTCAATGTCAACGGTGGCGCGATTGCCCTCGGTCATCCGCTGGGCTGCACCGGTGCCAAGCTGACCGTCCAGCTTATCAATGAGATGAAACGCCGCGACAGCAAATATGGCATGGTGACTATGTGCATCGGTGGCGGCATGGGTGCCGCTGGCCTGTTCGAAAACGTGAATTAACTGTAGAAATACCAACTGCCCGTGTAAATCGGGCAGTTTTGATTCTACTCTCATTGCTCATAATTTATGTAGTCTGCTGTATTATATAAACATTGTCCTACTTGCGTGGTTATTAATATGGCGAATAGAGAACAACTTGAAGTTTTGCAGAGAGGGGTAAAAGTCTGGAATACTTGGCGTGCAGATAATCCTTATACATCAATCGATTTATCTGATGCTAAATTAAATAACTTAGTTTTGGTGGGCGCTAACTTTCAGGGCGCGATCCTCGATGGAGCTAATTTATATGGCGCTCAACTGACTGAATCTGACCTAAATGGTGCTAAATTAATTGGAGCCAACTTAAGCAAAACCAATTTAAGTAATGCAAATTTATATGGAGCGAATCTTTCCACTTCACAGTTAAACGAGGCTCAATTTGTTAATGCATGTCTAAGTGAGGCTGTCCTGGCAGGATCAAATGCCTATAAAACAAAATTTATAGGCGCGGATTTAGCTTTTGCTGATTTAAGTGACGTTGACTTAACTGAAGCTGATTTAAGTGATGCAAATCTGAGCTATGCTGGTTTGGTAAGTGCAAAATTTATTGATTCTAATCTTACAAATACTTATTTTGGAAATTCAGAATGTGATGGTGTGATTTTCGCAAGGGTCGATCTTTCATCAGCTCAAGGTTTAACCTCTATTGAAACCAGTTCTCCGATCATTATAGATATTGATACCTTCTATAAGTCTGGTGGCAATATCCCCGCGGAGTTTCTTGAAACTTGTGGTGTGCCAGAGAGTATGATAACTTTCGCTAAATCGCTAGTTGGTCAGGAAATCGAGTATTATTCGTGTTTTATCAGCCACAGCAGCAAAGATCAGGAATTCTGCGATCAGCTTTTTCAACACATGAAGTCCGAACAGCTACGCGTTTGGTATGCCCCGGAAGATATGAAAGGTGGTAAAAAAATAGATCCTCAGATCAATGAGGCTATCCACTTACATGATAAGCTCATTATTGTATTGTCTGAAGCCAGTATGGACAGTAAGTGGGTGCGTCTCGAAATCCAGCGGGCGCTCAAACGTGAGAAATCTGAGGGACGACGGGTCTTGTTTCCGATTATGCTGACGGACTATGATACATTGCGCGAATGGGAGTTAGTTATCAGTAATGGCACTGATCTGGCAGAAGAAGTCCGCGAATATTTCATCCCAGACTTTAGCCAATGGAAAGATTACGATCACTTCACTAGTGCTTTCAAGCGATTAATAGCTGACTTGCGCAAGAATGAGTAGAAACATACACGTTTGCTCATGAACTTTGTGCATGCTATTATCAGTACTTGCACTGAGGATAACAAGTGAAGCTGTTTATTAGTTACGCGCATGACGATGAGTTTCTCGTCCGCACACAGATTGTGGATGTGTTGCTTTCTGGCGGACATGAACCGTGGTTCGATCATGCCTTGATTCCTGGCAAAGATTGGCAGCTTCAGTTGCTTGAAGCCATCAGCGACAGTGAAGCCTTTGTTTATGCCATGACCCCTCGCTCACTGGAATCAGAATGGTGTCTTTGGGAGTATGGGCATGCGGTGAGATTGGGCAAACCGATTATGCCTGTGCTGCTGGTTAGAGCCACTATCCCGCCTGAACTAGGCACTATACAATATGTTGATTTCACACAGGGCGCAACTGGTCACCCTGTAGCCAAGCTGATGGGCGGTCTACAAATGATTGACCGCTCAAGAGTTCAGCCAGTGCCTGCTGCCCCAACCGGCGCACCAGCTCAGGCTGTGCCGGATCACCACAGGGAAATCGAGCGGGAGCTTGAAGACGAACCATCACGCAAGGCCAGCTCACTATCTGAGGATTCTACCCCATCAAAATCTATTGTGGAAAACCCTCCTAAGATTGCGCCACTGCGTTCCTTCAAACCATTGGATTGGTTAAGGTTGTACTGGTGGATATTTTTCCATCCTGGTGGTTTGCTGGATCACCGTGCTGCCTTTGGCGTGGGGCAGGAATCGGGCACGGCGGCATGGTTGGCCTCGACATTGGCACTGCTGCCGCTCTTAATTCCAACGCTGACGACCAATGTGGGCAGCACGACTTGGAGATTTAACGCTTCTTCTGACCTTATAGTTATGCTCATAGCTGGCTTGTGGTTGGCTAGCGGCGTCTTTGACTCCTTTTTTTACCCCTTGCCGAGGTGGGCGTTCGTTGTGGCGTTCGTTGTGGCGTTCGGGTTAGCGGGCGGTGTGGCAGTCGGGTTGATGAACGTTATAATGGTCGGGCAGGCGCTCGACTTGGTGGATGTTGTGACGTCGGCATTTGTGGCCGTTGTGGCATTCGGTGTAGCAAGCGTTGTGGCAGGCGTTATGGTAGGCATTGTGACGTTCGGCAGGGCGGGTGGTACGGCATTCGGGTTGGCGGTCGGTGTGGCTTTCAGTGTGGCTTTCATTGCGGCGGGCGGTGTGGCGGGCAGTGTGGCGTTCGCGGTGGTGGTCGGTGTGGCGGTCAATGTAGCGAACAATATTAATGAGCGTCTTCAGCAAGGCATCCGTAAACCTTATTGGCTGTCTGTGGTTTTGGGTTTATTAACGCCACTTAGTTATATCTTTTTGTTAGTAATATCATTCTAGTTAAACCCACAGAATCAAAAACAGGGGACTCACCCGCAGCGAGTCCCCTGTTTTGACTGTGACGCTCTAGCCTTCGTCCTCGTCGTCGCCATCAAACAGACGGCGCAGTTCATCTTCCCACACGTCGCCCAGCGGCTCAAACGGCACTTCGGTAAAGGCCTCATTCAGCCGTTCGAGATAATCACGCACACCCAACTGCGGCGCGAGATTATCCAACTGGCTCACCTTATCATCCAGCGCTTCGATCAACTCCTGGCTTTTTTCTTCCAGATCGTCCAGGTCGAAATCCGTCCCCAGCATGTAATTGATGCGTTTGACCACCCCCAGCCAAGCGGTGTAATCATCCTCCACGCGGATGGTGTTGCCAATCTGCGCCGTGCCGGAGAAATCATAGGTCGGCACGAAGGCATAAAATGACACGTACTCCATCCCGGCATCACCGGCCTTGCGGCAGATGTACGACCCCATGCTCGCCCCACCGTGATAATCCGACAGATTCACCAGCAGCGCGCGCACTTCTTCTTCCATGCTCGGCAGGCTGTAAATTGACGAAATCATGCGCTCTTTATCATAGGGCAGTTCACCATAAACACCCCCCAGGCCGATAATCCGCTTTACACCCCATTCACGGGCAGCGGACAGCAGCGCTTCGGTGTAGCGTTCAATATCCATGTGTGGCTCGTCACCCAGGAAAATGATGACTCCGCGTTCGTCATCACCCGTATAGAAAAATTCGTTGCGGCGGTTTTCCAGGGAGACGGGATACCCTTCCTCGAATTTGACAATCGGGCGAACTAATCCATGTGTGCCCGGAATCTGAAACAGATAAAATCCATCCGGGCGAATCCGGCCAATCCGCCGGGCATCAGTCTGATCAATAAGGTACTGCGGCAACCCGGACGATGTCGAACCGGCATCCGCCCACTGCCGCCAGCCCACAATCATGTAAATCTCTTTGGCTTCTGGTCTTTCGATAATTTCTACAACATCGGCCATTGTTTCTCTCCCTAACGCTTTATGCGCATTACTTTTTGCCACTTAAACTGACAATGGATGAATGTGTCATAATGACATGACATTCTCACTTGATTTTAAACGTGTAAACCACCTATTGTATTGGATGTATATATTATTTTTCTTAAATCAGTGTATGAAAAAGGATAGAACTCGGCATGAGCAGGATTTTGGTGACCGGTGCCCCCGGTAATGTGGGTACAGAAGTGGTGAAGGAATTGCAGGTCTTGCAGGCTGATTTTCGCGTTGGTGCGCGGAATGTTGCCAAAGCCCATGCCCAATTGGGTGCGGATGTGGATGTCATCGCTTTTGATTTTCTCAAACCGGAAACTTTCCCCGCGGCTTTTGCGGATGCACAAAGTCTGTTTCTGGTACGTCCACCCGCTTTATCCAATGTCGAACGCGACATTGCCCCCGCTGTTCGTGCCGCGGTTGCCGCTGGAGTCTCGCATGTCGTGTTTTTGTCGCTGCAAGGCGTGGAGAATAACCGCGTGACTCCTCATTATAAAATTGAGCAGCTTATCCTGGAACTGAGCGTGCCCTATACGTTTCTGCGGGCGGGCTTTTTCATGCAGAACCTCAGCACCACCCATCAGGCCGAGATTCGCGATCATGATCAGATTCTCGTCCCGGCAGGGCAGGCACAGACCAGTTTTATCGACGTGCGCGATATCGCTGCTGTAGCCGCCACCGTGCTGACTCAGCCCGGACATACGCACAAAACCTACACCCTGACCGGGGCACATGCCCTCACGTATAACGAGATCGCCAGCATGATGACTGCGGTGCTGGGTCGCAAAATCACATACATCAACCCCTCCATTTTGCGCTTTATTCGCTATCAGAAAGCTCAGGGAAATACCTGGGGTTATGTGCTGGTGCTGACCGCGCTGTATACCATCACCCGCTTCGGCAATGCTAAGGAAGTCACGCCGGATGTCGCGCAGCTTCTGGGCAGGTCACCCATCTCGTTTGAGCAGTTCGTGCGCGATTTTGCTGGCGCATGGCAGGGGTAAAAATCGTTGCTTGCTTTTTAATAAAAAATCTCACTATAATATACCGAATGTCATTATTCAGAAAAGGAGATC
>JBBSQD010000153.1:0-14582 GCA_038258185.1 Aggregatilineales bacterium
ACATCTCCCATACTTGCTCTAGAAAGGAGGTGATCCAGCCGCACCTTCCGGTACAGCTACCTTGTTACGACTTCGTCCCAGTCATCAGCCCTGCCTTCAGCTGTTGCCACCTTGAGTTTAGCTGACCGATTTCAGGCGTGACAAACTCCCATGACGTGACGGGCGGTGTGTACAAGGCCCGGGAACGTATTCACCGCAGTATAGCTGACCTGCGGTTACTAGCAACTCCGACTTCATGCAGGCGAGTTGCAGCCTACAATCCGAACTACGACCAGCTTTACTGGATTGGCTCCACCTCGCGGCTTTGCGACCTATTGTACTGGCCATTGTAGCGTGTGTGTAGCCCTGGATATAAAGGCCATGCTGACTTGACATCATCCCCACCTTCCTCCCGTTTGTCACGGGCAGTCGGATTAGACACTTGTAACTAATCCCGAGGGTTGCGCTCGTTTTCGGACTTAACCGAACATCTCACGACACGAGCTGACGACAGCCATGCAGCACCTGTATAGGCTCCCGAAGGTCGGTCCCTTTTCAGTTCCCTACCACCTATATGTCAAACCCAGGTAAGGTTCTTCGTGTAGCCTCGACTTAAACCACACGCTCCGCTGCTTGTGCGGGCCCCCGTCAATTCCTTTGAGTTTTAGCCTTGCGACCGTACTCCCCAGGCGGTACACTTAGCGCGTTTGCTTAGGCACTCAGCTCGGCGTACCGACCCAAACACCCAGTGTACATCGTTTACGGCATGGACTACCGGGGTTTCTAATCCCGTTCGCTACCCATGCTTTCGCGTCTTAGCGTCAGTTATGGCCCAGCGTGCCGCCTTCGCCACTGGTATTCCTCCGCATCTCTACGCATTTCACCACTACACGCGGAATTCTACACGCCTCTACCATACTCTAGTCTGCCAGTATCAGACGACCTCTCCCGGTTTAGCCGGGAGCTTTCACGCCTAACTTAACAGACCGCCTGCACGCCCTTTACGCCCAGTAATTCCGGATAACGCTTGCGTCCTACGTTTTACCGCGGCTGCTGGCACGTAGTTAGCCGACGCTTATTCCTGTGCTACCGTCCTCTCTCGTCACACAGAAAAGGGCTTTACGAGCCGAAACCCTTCTTCACCCACGCGGCGTCGCTGCATCAGGGTTGCCCCCATTGTGCAATATTCCTCACTGCTGCCTCCCGTAGGAGTCTGGGCCGTGTCTCAGTCCCAGTGTGAGGGGCCACCCTCTCAGGCCCCCTACCCGTCGTTGCCTTGGTAAGCCTTTACCTCACCAACTAGCTGATGGGCCGCAGCCTCATCCCAGAGCGATAAATCTTTTCTCGCAATCCTCTACAGATCGTGAGCTTATGCGGTATTAGCACACCTTTCGGTGCGTTATCCCACTCTCCAGGGCAGATAAGCTACGTGTTACTCACCCGTGCGCCACTCTCATCTGATCGAAACCAGATTCCCGTTCGACGTGCATGTGTTAGGCACGCCGCCAGCGTTCATCCTGAGCCAGGATCAAACTCTCCGTATTATTGTTGGGGCGTATGTGTTTTGTAAGCCACATACAGCTTTTTTTGTTCTCTCTTCGAACCTGCTGACTTTTTTCTGTCTTCACTATTCTGCTGTTAAACTGCGTCACCCAATTTTTTGGGGTTTTTTTAGGATACCAGTCTACAAACCTGCTGTCAACTCTCTTTTGCAATTTGCCTAAAACCCGTTTGGGATATTTGGGATATATTGCACGAGAGTATCGTTGCGATTTGTTTAACCAGGCTTTATCGCCCGATTAAGTGAAACTGGTGATCCTGTTAAGCTGCGTCTTGCTTGCTGCTTGATGTTTACTAGGTTACCAACTCGCCTCTTACCTGTCAACTGTCATTTTTTACTTTCCCAGCAAACCCGTTTGGGATAAACTTGGGTTATTTTGTAAACTACGACAGCAAAACTCACGTTGATCAGTTTTTGACCGTTCAACCGCATTCGCGTATGTGATTGTTTTGAAGCGGGGTGCGCTGCACGTTGGCTAGCTCACACACTCTTTCACGACAGCGGGCGAAATGATATCAAGCCATGCCTGCGTCTGTCAAGATCATTTTGCGTCGGACAAAGCCGATTATTCATGATGCTGACAAAATCGCGCTGACCAGTGGTGAAACCGGGCAACCGTTTAAGATGTTGTGTTAAACTGCTTTATTTGTGAGCGGATGTACATAATATCACAAACGAACCCGGAGTCAACACCTCATTCCAGCTTTTCACAAACTCTGCGCAAACCTGCGCCTAAAGTTCACTGCGTCCCTGTAAAGCGCGGCTCAATGTCACCGAGTCGACATATTCCAGGTCACCACCCACCGGCAACCCACGCGCCAGCCGGGTGACTTTCACACCCTTATTCGTTAACTCGCGCTGGATGTACATAGCGGTTGCATCGCCTTCAAGGCCGGGATTGGTCGCGATAATGATTTCCAGCACTTCGCCTTTGTCCACCCGCTGCCCCAGTTCACGGATGCGTAGCTCATCCGGGCCAATGCCATTCACCGGGGAGATCGCCCCATGCAGTACATGATACAGACCACTGTAACTGCCAGTGCGCTCTAAAGCCAGCACGTCCAGCGGTTCCTCTACTACGGCAATCATAGCATGATCACGTTTGGCATCGCTGCAAATGCCGCAGGGGTCTTCAACCGTAATATTGAAGCACACCGAGCAGAATTTCGTCTCGGCCTTCATGTCACGCAGCGCGTCAGCCAGCCCCAGGCTCATTTCATCCGGCGCGCGCAGCAGATAATAAGTCAGGCGCGAAGCGGTTTTAGGTCCCACCCCCGGCAAACGCGAGAATGCTTCGATCAGTTTAACGACTGGCTCCGGTATGGCCTTGCTCATTGTCTTTCTCCAATACATAAGGGCGCACCTGTGTGCGCCCCGTCTTCATAAGCTCTCACCCCGGCCTTTTCCCATCGCCATGCGAAGGGAAGAAGATTTTGAAGTCCCTCGCCCCTTGTGGGAGAGGGATTTAGGGTGAGGGATAAACCTGTCTAGCCGAGCAAGCCACCCAGACCGGGGAAGCCTGCCAGACCACTGGTGATGGATTCCATCTTTTCAGCGGCCATCGTCTGGCTTTGTTCCACTGCCTGATTAAATGCCACGACCATCAGATCCTGCAGATCATTCAGCCATTCGCTGTCTTCCAGGTCGACCATCTCCTTATTAACGGTGATCGACTGGATACGCTGGTGACCGGTAATGACAATCGTCACCGCGCCGCCACCCACCGAGACTTCAACTGTCTCATGTTCCAGCGACGCCTGCGCGCTCGCCATATCATCCTGCATTTTCTGAATTTGCTTAAGCATTGCATTCTGGTTCGGTTTTTTGGACATTGTTCTCTCCTTATATAAGGGCTCTTGTAGCCACTTCATTTAATGCGTGCTGTTTATTCGTCATCCAGCATGTGCATTTCAGCACCCAATTCGCGCCCCGCAGCAAACAGCGGATCATCCATATCGATGTCATCATCGCTGATGGGGGGCGTCTCGCCAGCCTGCGGATTGCGCGGCGCGCGCACGAGCTGCACGTTTAACGGCGTATGATGCACCTCAAAGAATGCGCGTTCCAACACCTGCATTTTCTCCGGGTGATGCAAACGCTCGACATAAACTTCATCCGAGCCGAGCACAACCACGTTGCCAAATACGCGCACCACCTGGAATTGACTCACTACCGCCGGAGCGGTCTTGTTCAGGCGGCTAAGTATCCGCAGCATGTCATTCCACTTTGCGCGGATTTGCGACAGCGGAATCACAGGTGGTTCATCCGGGCTGGATGGTTCTGGTGCCGCCGGGGGAGAAGGTTGAGCGGCCACCGCTGCGCTTGGCTGCTGGACATAATAGACTTCTTCCTGTCCATGCACACTTTCCAGCAGCGCCAGTTCCAGCGCCAATTGGGGCTGCCAGCCACCTTTGTAATCATTGACCGCATCATTAAACGCGCGCAGCGCCCGTAACAAATTCGCCCGCGTGATATGCTCGGACTGCTCCTGATAAAAATCGCGCTCCTCCTGCGAGGCTTCCACCAGTTGCGCACTGGCTGTCTGTGTCAGCAGAATCGAGCGTAAATGCTCGACCACCTGTTGACCAAACTGCCGCGGATCGCTGCCGGCATCAATGGCGTGATTAATCACCGCCAGACCCTGCGCGGTATCCTGGCTGATTAACGCGCTCACCAGATCGCGCACGGCTTCCGTGCTGGCCGTGCCTAAAATCTGCTGCGCCAGATACAGCGTGATATGCTCATCGGGGTCGGTCACAATCTGATCGAGCAGGCTGATACTGTCACGCAGGCTGCCCGTTCCGTGCCGCGCGATAAGTTCCAGCGCCGCCCGGTCAATATTCAACCCCTCAGACGAAGCAATCACCTGCAGCCGGTCAGCCACCTGCGGCATAGCAACCCGGCGAAACTCAAACGGCAGACAGCGACTTTTAATCGTCGCCGGGACTTTATCAATTTCGGTAGTCGCCAGCACAAAAATGGCATGATCCGGCGGCTCTTCCAGAGTTTTAAGCAGGGCATCGAAGGCATTGCCGGTAAAGCGATGCACCTCATCTATAATGTAGACCTTGTACTGGCCTTCACCGGGGGAGAACGCAATTTTGTCACGCAGATCGCGCACATCATCCACGCCGGTATGGGTCGCGGCATCAATCTCGATCAGATCGAGATAACGGCCTTCATTGACCGCCACACACGCCGCGCAGATATTACAGGGACGCTTTTCCGGGTCTTCATCGCGGCAGTTCACAGCTTTCGCCAGCAGACGTGCCGTGGTGGTTTTGCCCGTCCCGCGCGGCCCACTGAATAAATAAGCGTGACGGATACGTCCGGTTTTTAATGAGTTACGGAGTGTCCGTGTAATATGTTCCTGGCCGACCACATCATCAAAGGATAAGGGTCGCCATGCCAGATATAACGCTTGTTTGGGCAAGGTGTCGGCTCCTGTATCTATAGCACAAAAGTTTAACATCCTTAGAAACGCTAAGCAACCATTGAATAATAGGAATTGATGATAAGGCTACCCCCGTCAAACTTAAAGGTGCTATAATGTGCCTACAGTTTAGAGTTATAAGGATAGCAACATGAATCTGGGACCGACCGAGCTCATCATCATTCTGATAATTGTTCTGCTGCTGTTCGGTGTTGGCCGTGTTTCACGCATCGGCGGGGAATTGGGCAGTGCAGTTGCCAACTTCCGCAAAGGCCTGGAAGATGGCAACAAAAAAGATACCGACGAAACCAAAATCACCTAACAACAGCGTGTGGTTTTTACCAGCGCCTTGACGAGCAGGGGCGGTACAACAGACTACCCCTGCCCATAATTAAATTTATTGCAGCAGTTGCTCCAATTCGCGCTCAACGTTCAGCAACGCTTTATGCGTCACCCCGTTTGGCACCTTGAGGTTGTAGCTGAGGATCTCCTTATTCAGTTTACGGGCGGCTTCCTCAAAATTCTGCTTTGCCAGTTTCCAGGTCGCATGTGCCCGCAACCGCCGTGTTTCAGTGTCCGCCACTGTACCCCGGTCAGCATCTCCTAAAGTTCCTTTATAAGCCTTAACAACCTTTTTTATGCTCTGCACGAGCTGATGTTTTTTGCTGTCAATTTCCTGCCCGTGCATGATCCACTCAGGCGCGAAGCCATGATCTTTCAGTAATTTATGAGCCAGTCGCAAATGTTCCGGCGTTTGGGTGTCATCTTCCAGTTTCAGGGGTTTTCCCTCACCGGGCAGATTATTTAATTTGCCTTCTTCGCGGGCGTTCTGCAGTGCGCGATCAATGTGATTTTGCCATTTATCCGATTGCATGGATTGCCTCATAATCAAACTTGTGAAAACAGTCACAAATAATTTTAAGCCAATTTGAAAAATGAGTCAATCATTGAGCAAGCAGTTGGACTAATCTGGCATAAATCAAAAACCCCTTGCTGCGCGAAACAAATCATTCGGGCGGCAAGGGGTCGGTTATTCAGAATGTTTCAAACGATCCGCAGATTTCAGGGCAGCGTTTGCGTGGTCTCTATCCGCAGCACCGACTGCGCATCGCCACGGGAGTCCGTCAGCGTGACGCTTTCACCCGCATCACCCCACACCGCATCGCTGCGTCCCCAGAAACGGGCAATCGGCGTATCGGTTCCGCGTCGGGTATAGACCGTGACCGATCCATTGGTGAACAGACGCTGCTCTGGGAAGGTGTACACATTGCCTTCACTGTCGCTTAACGTCCAGCCGGTCATATCGACCACGCCGCCAGTATTACGGATTTCGACTGCTTCCGCCGTGACATCCCCCGCGCCAATCACCTGCACAATTTCCACCTGAGCATTCACGGCGGTCGGCGGCAAAGTAATGGTTGGGCGAACCGTCGGCGAGAGACGGGTGCCTGCCGCTTCGGCGGTAGACTCAGCCGTTGATTCGGCTTCGTCGGTCGAGTCAAGCGCTTCTTCATCGTCTGGCCCACTGACCTCCAGATCAGCCGCGGTCAGCGAACAACCTTCCAGCGGGACAATCAGCACATCACCGATTTGCAGACGAGCCGCCGCCTCATCATCCAGGCCATTGGCTTCCATTAAATCAAACCCGCTCACACCGTAAATTTCGGCAATCGCAAATGGTGTATCACCCTCAGCGATAGTGTGCAGAATACAATCTTCAGGCAGGGCGCTCACCGTTTCCTGAAGCGCGGAGTCCGCTCCTAACAATTCCGGGTCGAGCGTGGGGGCTGCGGCGCGGGTTGAATCGATCACGCCATCATCGGTTTCCTGCAAAATGCCAGTCGGCAATGCGCCAATCGAACCGGGTGGCGGAGTCGCCGTGATGATGCGCACCGGAACAGTCGCATTGGCGTCTATCGTCGCGGTGACAACCAACTGCACGGTCACCAACTGCGGGATCGATGCCGACTCGGTGGTCGCCCCGCTGCCGGAATAGGTAATCCCCAGCACAAAACCTACAGCAACCAGAATAACGGTGATAATGAGCGGAACCAGTAAACGGCGCATACATTGCCTCGATTTTTTTAAGTCATGCTAAAAACGAATATTAGCACAGGCCGGGTTCAGGGGCAACGCGCGCTAAGCTGACGTTCAGCACACGTGATCAAAAGCAGCGCGGTTTAGCAGCCAAACGGGTAGAGCTTTTAAATCCACACCAACGGAGCAGAAACTTTCCAAACTTATCAGCTATGCGACAAACAGAATTTCTTGCTGAATTTGGATTACTTTCTGAGAATATCTGCCAAATCGCCTTAATAGAATATTTAATGTTCACTCATTTCATGCCTATCTAACCATGTGAGAATATGCACGTTCAGATAATTTGTAATGTAAGCTTTCGACAAGAGGATAAACATGCCTACTCAAAAAGAAGTTAACGAAAAAATTAATGAGATGATCAAAGGGATTCCGGTGGCCATGTTCGTGACCATGGATCACAACGGCACGTTCCGCAGCCGCCCCATGACCACCCAGCAACAGGAATTTGATGGCGATCTGTGGTTTTTCGCCTCGCGTGGTTCTGATGTCAGCAAGGAGGTTGAACAGAACCCCGAAGTCAATGTGGCCTACAGTGAAGATGGTAATTATGTTTCGCTGTCCGGCAAAGCAGCGATTGTCACCGACATCCAGAAAAAGAAGGATCTGTGGCATCCTGAATTAAAAGTCTGGTTTGAGGGCAAAGGGCCGGAAGCCCCCGAAGTGCTGCTGATTAAAGTGAACGCCAGAGAGGCACAATACTGGGATACGCCCAATGGTGTCATCGGCAACGCTATCACTGTAGTGAAAGCCGTGCTTTCTGGTGATGAAGAGTCGGCCATTGACAGTGGCAAGATTAAATTTTAACTGTCAGCCAGCAATAATAATGATCGAATCCCATCTGGGATTCGATCATTTCAAATCAGTCGCCACTTTCGGTCAGAGGTTGGTCGCGCCACGTGTAGAGTGTGTAGGCATAATCATCCGTCCACACCGGGGTCATCCATTTTT
The DNA here is from genome assembly GCA_038258185.1 of Aggregatilineales bacterium. Classification (GTDB taxonomy): domain Bacteria; phylum Chloroflexota; class Anaerolineae; order Aggregatilineales; family Phototrophicaceae; genus JAIOHN01. The sequence continues at coordinate 8,022 of JBBSQD010000153.1, forward strand.
CCAGCGCATCTGGAAAGAGTTGATTGGGCTCGGCAAAGCGTGAATATTCATCGGTATAGGCCGAAAACTCGAAACCAAGCCGCCACACCAGCACATAATCTTCACCCTGTGCCTGCCAGCCCTCGAAAACTTCGTCTGGCGTCAGACCAGAGCGAATCGGTCTTGCCCATGCGTCCGTCAATGTGTCCGGCTCACAGATCACAGTCGGTGGACAGTAAAATGTTCGCGGCTCCCACAAAAAGCGCACCTGAGATCCATCCGGCAATTCGCTAAAACGCCCCATTGCCGTGTGGTACAACCCAAGTTTGTGCTCCAGATAGGCATCACGGCTGATCAGGCCGAAAAAATACTGCACCGGCTGGCGGCTGAAGGTCGTCTGCACCGCTTCGACCATAATCAGCGCCAGCGTAAATGTCATAATCCCACGCACAATAAAATACACATCAAACGGCTTGCGCGGCCACTTTGCCAGCGTACCCAGTCCGATGCCACCCGCCACAGCGGATAGCGCCATAAAGGCCGCGCCGGTCTGCCGGGGGCCAGAGCCAATATCCGACAATGCCGCCAGCGGAATCCACAACAGCAGCAAAACCGCCATCAGCAGCAGCAACCCTTTAGCGAATGGACGGATACGCTCATCCAGCCAGCGCCAGCCGATCAACAGTAGCAGTGGCGCGGTGAGCAGCCACGGGCCGAGCGTAAAGCCAAAGCCGGGGGTATTCTCCGCGCCGAAGATGGTCGCGGCAATCGGTAGAATAGGCAGTTGCCAGCCATTCCCCGCATTGAGCAGGCCGGTATAGGTCTGACTGAAATTCTCCGTGCGGCTGGCATCCCAGTTGAGGCCGCCAAACACAAACGGATAGATCGGGTTCTGATACAGCAGCAGACCTTTAAGCAGCCACGGCGAAAAAATCAGCAACGCGACTCCGGCCAGAATCAGGCCATTACGCAGCCATTGACGTGGGGCGTAAGCCACCACATAGACCGCGAAAGCGACAGCGGTTAACGCGCCGGTATATTTCACGCCCACCAGAAAACCCGCGCACATCCCGGCCAGCAGCAGCCAGCCTACCTGCTGTGATTCGCGCCACTGATCCAGCACGATCAATCCCAGCACGGCGTAAGCCATAATCGCTATATCGACATACGGATAACCAAACAACAGCCACAGGCTGGTGCTGCTCATCACCAGTGCGATCGTGAACCAGGCCGCAGTTGAGCCAGCATAACGGCGGACAATTCCCCCGGCGCCAGTTAACAGCAGCAGTCCATACAGCCAGTGCAGCGGTGCAGCGGCGGTATCACGCCCGAAAAGACCCAGTGCCAGCGTGTACAGCATCTCAATCTGCTGCGAAAAACCGAGATAATGATTTTCGGAGTGAGCGCGGATCGCGCCGTCAATCAGGTAGACACGCGGGCCAGCCAGATGATACATCAGCGCATCCCACGCAGCCGGTGGCGCAAATGCACTCAGCGCCGCAGTCAGCAGCATCAATCCAGCGAAAGCGGCCAAAAACCATTCCCAGGTTGAGGTCGGACGCACCGTCCGAGCCAGCGCGGATACATCCCGCAGCCACAACAGCGCGAAACGATTGCCAATCACCCACGCGGCAGCCAGCAAAAGCCACAAAACCAGCGGGCTTAATAATCCGACCAGGCCGATCAGCAGCACTGCCAGACTGATCAGCCCCAGCCCCAGCCCTGCAGACAATGCCACCCGTTCTGACCGCGATAAAGTGTGCGTTCCAAAACGGCTGAGGATCAATCCACCTAGGCCGCCACCCGCTGTGACCATTAGGGCGGAAGTCAGGACATCCAGCGCGCTGCCGCCCCAGATCTGAAGCAGACCCAGGCCAATCGGCTTATGTACCCAGTAGTAACCAATCATCAGAACCAGAATTGCGACCAGCACCAGCAGGGAACGCAACAGATTGTTATTGCCTCGAAACATAAACGTTTATGCCATTCTTATTGAACAAGTCGACTCAATTCATTATACTGTGGCTAATGTTAATCAACCATTGTGTTCAATGTATCTAATTGATGGCCATAATTTAATCGGCTTTGTACCCGACATCGCGCTGGACGACCCCAACGACGAAGCGCTGTTGGTGCAAAAGCTCATCAGCTTTACCGCCCGTACGAAAAAACAATGCGTCGTCGTGTTCGATTACGGCCTGCCGGGTGGCACATCGCGTATGTCCACGCGCTCGGTACAGGTGGTTTTCGCCTCGCAGCGTTCCAACGCCGATAAAGTCATCATCGCGCGCATTGGCAAAATCAAAGACGCGCTCAACTGGACCATCGTCACGTCCGACCGGGAAGTCCGTGCGATTGCGCGGGGTCGCAATATGTCCGTGCTGACCTCTGAGGAATTTTCCCGCTTGCTGGAGTCCCCGCCAGAGCCAGTGATTGATGTGGGCGAGGCTGTTCATCTGAACATCACCGCCGAAGAAGTGGACGAATGGCTCAAAGTGTTTGGTGATTATGAGCCTCCGCCACCCGCCAAACCAAAGCTGCGCAAACCACCACCGCCAGCTCCAGACAAGAAAAGCGGCAAACGCAAAAAATAACCGTTTACGCTATGTGCAGACAGTGTTATACTATCGGTAGTATCGGGGCGTGGCGCAGTCTGGCAGCGCGCCGCGTTTGGGACGCGGAGGTCATGGGTTCGAATCCCGTCGCCCCGACTATGAACAACTCCATATGATCGATGCGGGTATAGTTTAGTGGTAAAACACTTGCCTTCCAAGCAAGATATGCCAGTTCGATTCTGGCTACCCGCTTCCATTCCCTCCCCCTCACAGCATCAATCTCAGCACCATAACCATCCGGTATTGACCTCACCGCTGTAAAATTATATGATTATAGCCTGAAGGGCGCGTATTTCAATGGCAGAAAACCGGTCTCATAAACTGGAAGTTATAGGTTCGAATCCTATCGCGCCCACAACCGAAACATTTTTCTGAAGTCCGGCCTCGTGCCGGATTTTTGATTCCGCACAATCGAGCGCATCCGACTACTTGCAAATGGCCCCAGTGACCCACGCGACTCTACCCGATCCGCGCTAGGCTAAAAATACAAATGCACACCATGAGGGAAAGTTAACACAAACATGAATCACGAAAATAAATCCGGTTACGGCAGATTTGCCGCCATGATCGTCACCTCAATGGTGGTGATGTTCGGGCTGATGTATCTGAACACCTACGAAATTGCGCATGTGCGCTGGAGCGAGACGCGCTTTTACATGACCTTTATTATGGGCGCGGCAATGGCCGTCATCATGCTGAGCTTTATGCAGAGTATGTACAATAACACGAAGGTCAATATCGCCATTTACGTGGGCAGTGTGATCGTCTTTCTGATTGCGCTGTTTCTCGTCCGCAGCCAGATCACCGTGCGCGATTCGTCGTGGATGAGCGCCATGATTCCGCATCACTCGATTGCGATCCTGACCAGCGAAAATGCGCAGATTGAGGATGAGCGGGTGCGTGAACTGGCCGATGGCATCATCGAGGCGCAGCGCCGCGAGATCAAGGAAATGGACTGGCTGCTGGCCGACATTGCTGAAAACGGCATCGCCTCCACCCAGGCAGAGGCCGATGCGCGTCCCGTTCCAGACTTCGAGGCCGCGCCGTAAGCTTAAGTTTGGTCGTAGAAAATCCGGCCTAGCGCCGGATTTGTGATTCCCTGCTTGACAATTTAGGACAAGTGAGCTAAATTATATGCAACCTATGAGTTGCACATAAATCAAAGGAAGCCAAAATGACTGACACCAAATCACCTGTCCAGGAAAATATCGTCCACAAAGTCACCCCATTCCTGATGTTCGAGGGGAATGCGGAAGAAGCCATGAATTTCTACGTCTCAGTATTTGAGCAGGCCGAAATCCTCGACCTCAAGCGTTATGGTGCCGACGAAGGCGGTGTTGAAGGCACTGTCTCCAGGGCTACAATGGCGATCAACGGGCAGGTCTTCATGTTCTTCGACAGCTACGAAAAGCATCAGTTTACGTTTACGGCCTCGATCTCCCTGTTCGTCAACTGCGACAGTGAGGCGGAAATTGATGCGCTTTTCGCAAAGTTGTCTGAGGGTGGCGCACTGATGATGCCGCTGGATAACTACGGCTTCAGCCAGAAATTCGCCTGGCTGGCCGACAAATTCGGCGTTTCGTGGCAGTTAAACTACCAGTAAAGTCCGCAAAATCCCGCCGATTGAGTCGTAATCGGCGGGATTTTTTAGCGATAACCTCAGTGATAAGTGGATAGCTTTTATTCAGTCGTCTCGCTCTGCAGATCAGGCGCTTTACAAAGCATGCACAACCACCCACTGGTATAGATATCCTCCAGATAGCGAATCACACGCCCATCCGGCAAGGCCATGTAACTTACAGCGCTACTCAGGGTGTCATTATAGGTATCCTGCACCATAGCGGCATAGATTGTTGCGGCTTCAGTCGGATTGCCCAGCCCAATCAATATCCCGTGATCGCCATTCTCATCCAGAAAGCTCCCGAAAGGATCGTCAGATGCATCACGTTCTGCCAGCGATTGAGAAGGCGTGGCTGGGATACTCGCCTCTGTTGCGTCTGTCGGCGTTATAAACCTCAACGCTGGGCCTTGTAGTGTCCGACCTTCACTGGTGCGGAAAACATAGACCGTATTATTGTCGCTGCGCTGCAACAGGAAACCAGTCTCAAACGGCTGATAAGCCACATCAACCAACTCAGCTTCTGCCAGCGGACAGAAATCATAATAAGGATCGTCGCCGAAGAAGAAGCCCTCATATGGGCAGACAATCTTCACCTGGGCAGTACCCAGCAGTGTATAATCCGGTAACCATGCCGAAGAACTCTCACCCGGTGTCAGCAGCCAGAAATCCACATTGTGGATATAAGGTATGTCCGGATCATCGGCTGTACTGTTGCGGGTCAGATCAAACGTCCACGAGCCTTCAGCCGGTAAATCAGCAATAACGGTATAGGGCTCCTGCTTGTAAGAACCATAGCGTACCTGAATGGTCACGGTTTCAACGCCTCGCACTTGCCAGTCGAGATGGACATCACCATCGCGCTCCACCTCAGAGTCAGCAGTAAAAGAAATTAATTCCGCTTCATCATCAACACTCTCAACCGTCGGAGACAAGCTAAAATGACCTGCTGCAAAATAGAGAGTGGCAAAAATCCCCACAAACAACAAAAAGTTCAATCGATTACGAATATATCGCATGGATATTCCTCATAGTTAGAGCTACAGATTACACAGGCATTTCAGTTTACAGTATACGATTACCGTTAATCAGCAATATATCACGAGAATCAAAAACCCGCCGATACGACTCAATCGGCGGGTTTTTCGTCAATCTCCAGGTTACAGCTAGATTGATAAACGGTGATCGCTGTCTGTTTGCGGGGCAAATGTCTCGTCCACAATCTCGCCATTATCAACTAAGCGTGAGATGTCGGCACCAGCATCCAGGCCGAGATATTCATTGATTTGCTGAGCAATAAAGATGGCATAATCATCAATCACATCACTCACGACGACCTTGCGGCCACCATCGACCGTCTCCGCCCACACGTTATAACGCGGCATGTCATAACCCTCGCGGATGGAGGCTGGCGTTTCCACATAACTGATACGCTCAATACTGGATACATTAATGTCCTGCGGTTGGTTCCATATCGCCGGGAGCGGCTTGCGCGACATATGAATACGCTCGTCATCCACCTCAATGTGAGTCTTGTTGAACGTGGCGAGCGCGAGCATGTAGTAGGTCGATAATGTCACCAGGCCGAAACCCACCGCAAGCACGAGTGTGGCGGGTGAATTTGAAGGGGCTGAAAGATATTTGCTCCCCACCATCAGGCTGAGGAAGGTAAACACCACACTCATCATGGCGGTTGCCAAAAAGGCTTCATTCTGAATTAAGCGGAAACTGGTGCGGAAAGCCAGATTCAAACGCTCGTCAGATTCTTGTACACTCAGTTTTGGGGGATGTTTAACTTTGCGGCGTTTGATCTTATCGGCTGGCAGATCAAACTGAAAAACGGCATGGCAAGCTGGACAAACAGCCGTCATCTGTTGAATGTTGATATTGTCTGAGGGGATCGGTTCTCCGCAATTCTGGCAGGTAAGCTGCATAAGTCACCTCAACTTCTCTAAATCGTGTACGTCTTTCTTGTATAGTATACGCCTGACCAGCCTGAGAAGTTGTAGGCGGCAAACGGTAAAACTATCGCTGCTGAGTGTTTTTAGTCGTTCGTTTTGATGCAACCGCAATCAAAAACCCGCCGACTGCAAAGCTGGTCGGCGGGTTTACGTTAGATAGTCAAATCAGATTATAGCGCGCGATTATCAATCGAATATTCGCGGTTGCCACCCGCACCCAACGCCCACGTGCCACGGAAAAGGGTCTGGCGTTTGGGGGGCATCTGCTCGATGATCTCATGGTCGAGGTTGAGCCGGTGCCATTGCGCCCACAGCGAGTTATAGCAGTTGAAAATGGCGCAGCGTGGATTATCCGGATTCGTCCAGTCATTCGCAGCGTGAATCAGGC
>JBBSQD010000154.1:0-14537 GCA_038258185.1 Aggregatilineales bacterium
AGCAGTATCGCGCCATGATTGAGGAACTGATGTCGGTGCTGAGTGGTAATGCGGATACTGTGGTCGATCGTCTCAATCAGGAGATGAATCAGGCAGCGGAAGACCTCGACTTCGAGCGTGCGGCGTCTATCCGTGACCAGCTTAAGGCGATTGATTTCATCACGCAGCGGCATAAGGCCGTCGGTACCAATCTCAGCGACCATGATGTGATCGCGCTGGCGCGAGACAATAATGAGGCCGTGGTGCAGATTCTGTTTATCCGCAACGGCAAGCTCATCGGCAGTGATGCGCATGTGCTGGATGGCACCGAGGACGAAACCGACAGCGAAGTGCTGCAGGAATTCGTCAAGCGCTTTTATGATGACGCGCCGGAAATCCCCGGTGATGTGATTCTGCCGCAGCAGGTCGAAGAAGCACGGATTATCCAGCAGTGGCTGAAGGATAAACGCAGCGGCAGTAAAACCACCATCACCGTACCGCAGCGCGGAAACAAGCGCGACCTGGTGAAAGTCGCTGAGGAAAACGCCAGCGAAGCGTTGCGCATGATGCGCGCGCAATGGGAAGCCGATAGTGTCAAGCAGGAAACCGCGCTCAGCCAACTGCGTGAAGCCCTGAATCTGCCGACCATTCCTAATCGCATTGAATGCTACGATATCAGCACAACTCAGGGCACGGCGATTGTCGCCAGCCGTGTGGTGTTTGTGCAGGGCACACCCAAAAAGAGCGAGTATCGCAAATTCAATATTCGCACCGTCAGCCACGAAGGCTCGGACGATTATCAGTCCATGCGGGAAGCCCTCACCCGCCGTTTGAACCGGCATGTGCAGGCCGTTAATACCCCGGCAGAAGTCGCACCCGGCGGAGAAGACCGCGATGAAACGTGGCGCTTATTGCCTGACCTGATGATTATCGACGGGGGTAAAGGTCAGTTGGGAATCGCGATTGAGGTGCTGAAGGAATTTGACCTGTTTATGAAAGTGCCGGTGGTTGGGCTGGCGAAACGCTTCGAGGAACTGTATCAACCGTATGAGCCGGTGCCTGTCATCCTTGACCGGCGCAGTGAAGCGCTGTTTCTGGTGCAGCGCATCCGTGATGAGGCGCACCGTTTTGCAATTACCAGCCATCGGGCGCGCCGTCAGAAAATCGGCATGGCGAGTCGTCTGGAAACCATCCCCGGCGTAGGCCCGACCAAACGCAAAGCCCTCTTAAAGGCCTTCGATAATTCGATTGATGCCATCAGAGGCGCAACGGTTGAAGAACTGACCGCCGTGCGCGGGATTAATCTCAATCTCGCGGAAACGATTAAGGCGGAATTAGGTTAACAGGAATGATAAGGGCGCACGACTGTGCGCCCTTTTTGTATTCTGTAACTGAGCTTATTCAGTCCAGGGCTGCGCCTGTTCCAATTGCACAATCGTACACATCGCACCGGTTGGGTCAGCGATGGTGGTAAAACGACCGACACCCGGGCCGGTAATGATTGGCATAGGGCTGCTGCCGCCTAGCTGCTTCACACTGGCTACTGCGGCATCAATGTCACTCACGCTGAAGTAGGTGCCCCAATTGGGTGGGATATTGCCCATCTCCGGTGTGATCTGGTCGATGCCACCGTTGGGGCGTCCGTTGTTCATAATGGTGTTATAGCCCCCTTCTTCTATATGATATTCCCAGCCAAAAAGTCTGCTATAGAAGTCTTTGGCCTTTTCCACATCGCTGGTCAAAAGTTCATTCCAGGTCATCGCACCGGGCACATTGACCAGACTGGACCCGATATGCGTTTTGGGCTGCCACAGTGAGAGCGCGGCGCCAGTGGGGTCCTGAAAGACGAGCATGCGGCCTGAATCAAACACATCCATTGGCGGCGCGATAATCGTCCCGCCCAAAGCCTCAACCTTGCTGACCATCGCGTCCACATCAGCAACGGTCACGTAGTTGCTCCAGAATGAGGGAACCCCCTGCTGCTGCATTTCCGGCTGCATCGGGCTGACCGCAGCAACTGTCTCGCCATCTTTTTTGAAGAAGGTGTAGACGGTATTATCGCCCATCGGTACTTCTTCGGTTGTCCAGCCAAATAATCCTGTAAAAAAGGGTGTGCTTTTTGCGACATCGGTGGAGGCGCAATCCGCCCAAGAAAATGTACCCGCTGGATATTCAGTCACTTTATACATGAGTGCTCCTCGTTCCATTTGATGCTCAGGGTTAGTAAGAACTTTTGTTCTAAATCAGTATAGCACAAATGGTCGGTTTTAAACTTGGGACTTATGTGATGTTTGTATAATGTCCTGAGATAAATTAACGTTACATAAAGGAAGGTAAAGCAGCGCTGTGAAAGAGATTAATCCAGTGGTGGATAGAGACCGGCCTGTGCTAAAAGCTGACGGATCTGAAGTGAGACCGACAAGTTGAGATTGAGCGCCTCAACGGTGGCACGTCCGCAGGCTGTCTGCCCGATAATCAAGGCGTGATCGTCACCCCAGGTGAAATGCTGTGACCAGTTTTGAGTGCGCGGATTAAAGAGCGTGACATTTTCCTCTGTCTGCGGGTCAGGCGCAGTCAGGCGCTGGCCTTTGAAGCCGTTGCAGCGCGGACATGACAGGCAAAGATTTTGTGCTTCGTCCCGGCCACCGGCTGCTTCCGGGATAATATGGTCGATGTGCATAGGGGCATAGATGTGTTTGGCTGACACGCGGCAGTAAGCACAACAGCCCTTAAAGTGCTGCTGAACCTGCTGGCGAAGCTTTCGTGAAATCGCCACAAGCGATCAGGCTGTATGGATGCCGCGCCGGGTGGCTTCCGCCAGTGCCTGAGCTTTGCGCAGTGTGCCTTCCTGATAATGATTGAGCAGCAGCGATAACTCGTGTTGTTCAAGTGCATCCAGCCCACTGGCGCGCTGTTGTTTGTCCAGCAGTTGGCTCATGCGTTTATTGAGGTGCGATGCCATGCGGCTGTGGGTCAGCGTGAGGACATCATCATCGGATAGGGTTTCCACAGCACCCGTCAGGCGCGGGTCAATGACCTGAGTTAAAGAGATGTCGAGCAGACGCGTCAATACGTCCTGGACTTTACGTCCGGTCTGACGTGCCAGTTGATCCGCCTGTTCGTAAATTTCGTCTCGCAAAGTGACTGTCACTTGCATTGACATGGGTTCTGCCTTCATGGTTTGTCCTGCGTTGGCCTCATTATACTCGAGATTATGTCAAAAATGCAGCAGAAAGCAGTGGGTAGACTCAGGTGAAAGTGCTGAGTTCCCAGTGCTGAGTCACAGATTCGCCCCTCTGAAAAGCAAAAGATCAACGCAAAGCTTAGGTTGGTGTTTTGCTGCTGCCGCCGGGGGGGGTGCGGCGGCAATGGCAACAGTAGTCTATAGATTCTAGTCGTTAGAAAAGTGCTGAGTTCCGAGTGCTGAGTCACAGATTCGCCCCCTGAAAAGCAAAAGATTAACGCAAAGGTGCAAAGTCGCTAAGACGCAAAGTTTAATCTGGTGTTTTGCTGCTGCCGCGCAGAAAAAAAGTCGCGCAGCAAAACAGTACCCTGTTTCACCACAAAGACACGAAGATCGCAAAGGTATATTCAAGTATAAAAGATTTCAGGGTCGGCGGGGTGGACAAATGTCCCTTTTTTTGAGGTGTTCGGGTTGACCCCCTTTCTCCCAAAGGGATGCTGTCCAAGCCCGAATTCGGAGGAAGGGGAGAAGAATATATTTATGCAATCTGTATTCAATACACAGCCACAATTCACTCAAACTGGGTATAATCTAAAAGCTGCAATCTAGATACACATAGGAGTCATCAATGACAAGTCACAATATTCGGGAAATGGACCTTCCAGGTAACCAGAAAATATCTGTCACCGAAGTTGATTTTGATGTCGTTAAAGAAGATTGGGCTGAATATTTGCTTTCTGATGGCACAAAACTCAGAGTAAAAAATGTACTGATGCGTGCATTTATGCAAGTAGACGAGGCTGGTAATATTATCTACAATGAGAATGGGGAGCCTAATGTCATTATAGTAGGCAATCAGGTGCTTACCCCAATTCCCCAAAAGGAATAATGATGGTTGATTTTGCGCGTCCTGTAAATAGTTCTATCGACAAAAATAATGTTGCGACTAATTTCCATTCTCAGCTGACAATAGCGAGCACGTTGGATTTACATATCCAGCAAACTTTGTCAAACTCTGAGGGATTGTCACTGACATATTTTCATCATTATGTTGCGCCAATTGCGAGAATCGTGCTCGCAAATGACGAAACTGAAAAATGGTATATCCTTGATGAAGTTAAGACATGGAAAGAAATAAATCCTCAACAATTATGGTTCTGGACAAACGAGTGGCAGCAACAAGAACGTCAGGCAGATGAAGATTTAATTCAAGGCCGCTACGAAGATTTTGATAACCTTGATGATCTATTTGATGTGTAGTAGTACAACTTCTGCTTATAAGTATGTAATCGCGTGAAATACCGTCGATTAGAAAGCTTTCGCAACGATCTGGAACAATTACCTGCAAGTGTCCGAGAATCTATCAAAGCCAAGTTTGATCTTTTCAAGCAAGACCCCAGACACCCCTCGCTAAGAATAAAAAAGATGCAAGGTCACGACAGCATTTGGGAAGGTCATATTTCTATGGCGATTGTTTTTACTTTTCATGAAGAATTTGATGATGAAAATCAGGAAACAATCATTGTTTTCCGCAGAATTGGAAAACACGAAATATACAAAAAACCCTGATAAAGCACTAACTTGAGCTTGGTCATTTCCTCAATGGCAAAGCGAATGCCTTAGCAACTAACGGGGTATATTCTCGAAAACAGCACTCAAGGGTACGGCAAACCCCGGCAGCACATCACCGCCACTGAGGGTATCACCTTCAGTGAGAAACTGGCGATCAGCGGCGGTCAGCACTTCGACCAGACGCTTATCCGGGTAAACCAGCCAGATCATTTTTGAACCGTTAGCAAGGTAAAACTCGGCTTTTTCCAGCATGCCTTTCAGGCTGTCACTGGGGGATTGAATCTCAACAGCTAAATCGGGCATATAGAGCGCGGCACCTTCACGTTCTACGGGACGATCCATGCCGCTGACGAAGGAGACATCGGGTAATCGATCATTGTGGTTATCGTCGGGCGGACGATGGCGTGCTTCCACGGCGGCGCGGCCAATCGGGTTTTGCCGCAGATAAATGTTCAACTCGGTAATGATATTGCCAGCGATAATACCATGTTCGCGGGTGGGCACCTTTTCCACGATCTCCCCGTGAATCAGCTCAAACAGACGATCAATCTGGGCTGGTTGGCTGATAAAATCCTCAAATTCGGTCAGACTCACCAATCTGGGCTGGATTGCCATGCGTATTCCTCAAACATCTGCTCACAACAAGATTATAGCATGAACGATGGCAGAAGATGGTACTCTCCCCTTCCTGCCATAGAGATGCTACCGCAGCCCGAATTTGGAGGAGGGGGAGGAATCTACACGTCGCGGTTGATGACCACCATTTTGAGCGTCGTCATTTCTTCGACCGCGAAGCGCGGACCCTCGCGCCCCACGCCGGAATCCTTCACGCCACCATAGGGCATCTGGTCGACGCGGAAGGTCGGCACGTCATTAATCATCACGCCGCCAACATCCAGCTTATCGACCGCCCGCAGCGCCTTGTTCAGATCACGGGTATAGACCCCGGCCTGCAAACCGAAGCGCGAGTTATTAACCTGTGCCAGTGCCGTGTCAAAGTCATCAAACGGGATGAGGTTGACCACCGGGCCGAATACTTCCTGATTCATGACGGACATGGCATCGGTGACGGTATCGAGCACGACCGGCGGCACTAAACGGCCTTCACGTGACCCACCGCCAGCCAGCGAATGCGCCCCCTGACTGAGCGCCTCTTTAACCCACTTCTCCACGCGCTGCGCGGCCTGCTCATTAATCATGGGGCCGATATCGGTATGGTCACTGGTGGGGTCACCGGTAATGAGCGCCTGAGTCGCCGTGACAAAACGCTGCTGAAATTCATCGTAACGATCCCGGTGGATGTAAATCCGCTGGACGCTGATGCACACCTGTCCGCTGTAGGCAAAACTGCCCATGACGGTGCGGCTGATGGCGTGGTCGAGATTGCCATCGGCATCAATCACCGTGGCGGCGTTGCCACCGAGTTCAAGGGTGACGCGGCGGATTCCGGCGACTTTGGTGATCTCGTGAGCCACGCCAGGGCTACCGGTAAAGGTCAGCATGGCGATGCGCGGATCGGTGGTCAGCCATTTGCCGACCTCCACGCCGCCGGTCACGACTTCAAACGCACCCTGCGGCAGACCGGCTTCGCGCATAATTTCGGCCAGTTTCAGCGCCGTCAGCGGAGTCGTCGGGGCGGGTTTGAGCACAATCGGGCAGCCAGCGGCAATGGCCGGGGCGACTTTATGCACCACCAGATTCATGGGGAAATTAAAGGGGGTAATCGCGCCGATCACGCCGACGGGAACGCGCACAAAATAGCCGAAGCGCCCTACTCCGCCACGCGCGGCATCCAGCGGAATCGTCTCGCCATGTAAGCGGCGCGCTTCGTCAGCGGCGAAAACAAAGGTTTCGACCGCACGAGCGGCTTCCCCGCGCGCGTATTTCATGGGCTTGCCGCTTTCACGCGCCATCAACAGGGCGATTTCCTCGGCCTGCGCGTCGATCAACTGCGCAGTGCGAGTGAGGATCGAAGCGCGTTCATGAGCAGGCATGGCGGCCATTGTCGGCGCGATATGGGTCGCCCGCTGGATCGCGTCGCTGACCATCGCTTCGCTAAAGTCTGGCACCCTGTCAACCACACTATCGTCGTAGGGATTGATAATCGCATAATCTTTAATCACGATAAATTTGCCTTTTCTATCACACAAGGGGAATGAGAATTGTAAGTTACATCCCCTCACCCCCGGCCCCTCTCCCACAGCTTCGCGGGGCGAGGGGAGCAAGATTTTGAAGTCCGTCGTTCTTTTGAGGGAGAGGGTCAGATGAATAAACCAGATACTCCTTACGCCTGAGCCGCGGCGAGCGCCTTCTCAAAGATGGCGAGTGCATCATTGATCTGCGCCTCGCTGACGACCAGCGGCGGAATCCAGCGGATGATGTTGCCATAAGTGCCGCAGGTCAGCAGGATCAGTTTGCCTTCATCCAGCGCGTGCTGCACGACTTTTTTGGTGGTGGCCGCGTCGGGTTGGCCGCTGGCGGGATCGGTAAATTCGCAGCCGACCATCAGGCCGGGGCCGCGCACATCGCCCAAAACCGGATACCGTGCCTGAATCTCACGCAGGCCAGCGCGGAGTTGTTCGCCGCGCAAGTAGGCATTCTCGACCAGCTTTTCGTCGCGCAATACCTCGATGGTCGCTTCGGCGGCGGCACAGCCCATCGCGTTACCGCCATAGGTGCCGCCGTGTGTGCCGACCTGCCAGTGACTCATAATTTCCTGGGTGGAGGCAATCGCCGAAATCGGAAAGCCGCTGCCCAGACCTTTCGCCATAATGACGATGTCGGGGGCGATGTCGGCGTATTCATAGCAGAACATTTTGCCGGTGCGCCCAAAGCCGGACTGCACTTCATCCATGACCAGCAGGATGCCGTACTGATCGCAGATTTTGCGCAAGCCCTGCAAAAATTCCGCTGGTGCGGGGACATAGCCGCCTTCGCCCAGCACCGGCTCGATGACAATAGCGGCGGTTTCCTGCGGGGCGGTCTGGCTGTGCAGCAGATATTCCAGTTCGCTCAAGGCCCAGGCGCTGACCTGAGCATCATCCATGCCATAACGGTAGGCATACGGGAACGGCGCGACAAAAACGCCCCCCGGCAGCGGTTGATAATCGACGCGGTAGGTGGTTTTGGAGGTGGTCATCGCCATCGTTTGGGCAGTGCGTCCGTGGAAGCTGCCCTGAAACACGATGATATTGCTGCGTTTGGTGTAGTGTCGCGCCAGCTTGACCGCGCCTTCGGTGGCTTCCGCGCCGGAATTGGAGATGAAAAATGTGTCCAGATGGGGCGCCGTGATTTCGTTCAGCGCATGGCTGAGGCGGATCAGCGGGGTGTGATAATAGCAATTCACCTGCGCGTGCATGATTTTCGCGGCCTGTTCCTGAATGGCCTGCACCACACGCGGGTGACTGTGGCCGGTGTTGGTCACGCCGATGCCACTGGTAAAATCCAGATATGCCTCACCGCTGTCGGTGTAGACGGTGCAGCCTTCGCCGCGCTCAATGATTAACTGGGTAATCCGGCTCCAGACCGGGGAAATGTGTGCGGTATCCTGTGCTGTGTGTAACATGCGAATCGTCCCATCACCAGAAGATTGATTTGTGCGTTATGATAACCATTCTCAGATTGTAACGCTATGGTGATGGTTGGGTGAGGGTTGAAATTATTTGATACACAGTGGATGGATTCATTAGAAGATGAGGACATGGCGGGCCATGTCCCTACAAAAATGTCATAGAATTTATAGGTTTAATATCCCAAACCATAATATTAAAAAGGAGCGAAACATGCCGCAGTATGTGTGTATTGGTGTGCCGTATTTTATCGGGGACATGATTCCGGCGCGGACGGAAGTCGCGCAGATCAAAGCCAGTGGTATCGTGGCGGAGATCGGCGCGGAGTGGATTGATCTGCAGCCAGATTTCGCGCCAGATGTGAATCCAGTGACGGCGGTGAATCGCGTTCTGGCGCAGATTATCAGCGCACATCCTGATCATGTGCCGCTGGTTTTCGCCGCGGATTGTGTCAGTGCGCTGGGGGCGCTCAAGGGGTTGGAAAGCCAGCAACCGGCGGTGGTCTGGTTTGATTCGCATGGCGATTTTAATACGCCGGAAACGAGTCCGAGTGGCTTTCTGGGTGGGATGCCGCTGGCGATGCTGGTCGGACGCGGGGATTTATCCTATATGGAAGGCGTGGGTCTGGTGCCCCTGCCGGAACAGGAAGTAATACTCACGGATGCACGTGATCTTGACCCGGCGGAAGCCGAAGCGCTGGCCGCCAGTAATCTCACGCATCTGCCGGACGTGAAGCAACTGCTGACCGCCGAACTTCCGGCCAAGCCGCTGTATATTCATATGGATACGGATGTGGTCGATATTGAGGAAATGCCGGGGATGAGTTATCCCGCGCCGGATGGCCCGTCGGTGGCGGAAGTGGCGGCCAGCTTCCGGTATGTGGCGCAGGCGCGTCCGCTGGCGGGGGTGCTGTTCAGCCTGTGGAATGCCTCGCTGCTGCCCGCAGATGATGATCGCGCTTTGCAGGGGACGCTGCAACTGGTGCGGGCACTCGTGCCATAGCTGACATTCGGATTGCGCGTAATCGAGGGCAACAAGCATTATCCTCTCTTTTCTTTTGGGATTGGATTCGTTTTCGATTCTATCGTATGATTTACTCTTTCGACAGACGAATTGAGGTTTTAGGGCAGTATCATGAGGCACTGGCTAATCCTTTTACTGGCTATCGGACTTCTTATCTGCGGTATCGTATATTTTTCCATATTAGTCCCATACCATCGTGTCCTTGCAGAGATACAGACATTAGAAACGAACGGAGGCCATAGGCTTGACCTAAGAATTCATCGTTTATCGATACTGCCGCCAGAAATTGGTAATCTCACAAACTTGACAGGACTTAACCTAACGAGCAACTACTTAAGCCACCTACCGCCGGAAATAGGTAATCTCGTCAATTTAACAGACCTGAATGTAGCTGAGAATCTATTGACGGCAATGCCAGCAGAAGTTGGTACACTCTCTCATTTGGAATCCCTGGTTTTATCTAGAAACCAATTGAGAAGCCTGCCACTGGAAATCGGTAATCTCTCCAATCTGAAATGGCTGAAACTGAGTTACAACCAGTTGACCATACTGCCACCCTCAATTGGCAACCTTACGAACTTAGAAACGCTGTGGCTGAATGATAATCAATTGACTGAATTACCAGCAGAAATTGGTAAACTCACGAACCTAACAGAACTGGATTTAAGCGGCAATCCATTTACCGCACCACAACACGTGCTAGCGGAGGGAGATTGGGCAATATTGGAATATTATGCAAATCAAGGTGCAGAGAGCAATTGACAAACTTATCCTCTTTATCAAAGTTGACCTTATAACCACCGTCTGTTGGATTGTGCGCACTGCCATGCGCCCTACACACCACCCAATTCTGGCGTTTATCCTCTTGCTTTGCAGGGGACGCTGAAACTGGTGCGGGCGCTCGTGCAGTAGCTGACATTTGGATTGCATGACACCCACTAGCGCCAGCCGCTAAGGAGCATAGGCAGGCTGCCCATCGGAAGGAAGCAAAACGACCTGCTTATTTATGTAGGGCAGGTCATGGTGTCTATAACTTTAATAGACGCTCATTTTACGTCTTTCCAATCTGGCGGTAAAAAGACAGATAGCTGTTCTTTTGGCTTTGCCATCTGTTCAATGGCTGCGCTGTTTATATCTTCATATCTCGAATAGGCGATTTCAGAACCATCTGCAAGATCTTCATGAATTACATTCAGATCGCGTAGCCCTCTGAAAGTAACGGTTATAAGAATTCCTTCCGTGTTATAGTATTCTTGATTCAGTTCTTCTCCGAACTTCAGTGCCTTCGTATATGCTTCTTCAGCATCATCCGCGTTGACAAGAACCCAGTTTATGTGCAGCAACTCAGTCTCATCATTGGCAGCATGATATTCTTCCAGTAGTTCAGCCAGATACCACTTTTTGTCCATGTGCTTACTCCTGATTCACGCCATTTACTCTATGGCAAACTCCCAATTATCGGAGAATTCCCGGCCTGAAGATGCGGTTATTTGAATATGACCTGTATGATCGCCAGACCGCAGATGTGCCACACTAAAACAGATATTTAATGTGCCTCCGTGAGAACCGACCACCTGTCCATCTTCAATCACAGAAATTTCAATTGGGCGACTTCGGTAGGATATCCTGTTGCTAGATATTAACTCTCCATCGATTGTTATGTTGGTAGAAGAAGCAATCTGGTCTCGTAACTGAGTTGCTGTGTCGCCAGACTCCCAAATGGCTAATGGAGAGATCGCCAAACACATTTCTTCAGCAAAAAACGGCCCCTCTAGCTGATAGGTGATCTCCTCAATAAACAAACTCCGCTGATTGAGATCGCTTGAAAGTATTGTTACTTCTCGTTTAGGCACCACTACCGTACATGACACACAAAGTAGTAAGACTACTTCTACGAAACCTCGCCTATATGGCATAAACCTCGCCTCCCCATCATCCACCCATCTGAATAAATCGGTAAATATAATTATTAGGCTGTAAATTTGACGGATGTGCCTATCAATCACGACAAAAAAGTTATTGAGCAGTATGATTGCTTACATACTATACAACGCGCTTAAAAACTTTTGATCAGATTTTATTTGATCAAAAGTTTCATCGGAGAGGAAGTATTTTGTTTAGCAAAATCAAACGTTCGATTTATAGTGGTAATCGTCCCAACTGGATTGCAAAATTACTCAATAACTTTTGGGGAAGAATGCACTCGGCAGGGCTGGCACCAGAAAACTGGGTCTCGCTGGAAGTGAAGGGCAGAAAGTCAGGCAAGATGATCTCGTTCCCCATCGTCATCGCGTTGCATGATGGGCAGAGTTATGTCGTATCGATGCTTGGGGATGATGCTCAGTGGGTAAAAAACGTGCGTGCTGACCAGGGCACAGCCTACATTCAGAGACAGGGACGCAAGGAAGTCCAATTAGATGAAATCGCCGTAAACCAGCGCGCGCCAATCCTGAAAGCCTATCTCCAACAGGCACCGGGGGCGCGTCCACATATGCCGGTGGATAAGGATGCGCCGCTTGCCGAATTTGAAGCCATTGCGGAACAATTCCCTGCTTTTCACATTATCTCAAAATAGGCAGGGCAGAAATGGCACTGCATTGAACAGAGTGCCTCAGTCTTTTTTGAAATGACAAGTTTGGGTTTCTCTGGTTCAATTTGAAACTGTAATCAAAAAGGGGCAATGCTTAGCGCACTACCCCTTTTCTATCCCTCCATAGTCCTTCCCCAAAGACGCAAGGTTAATCCAGATATTTCTCCATCATCACGGCAGTCACATTCATGCCGTCCGCGAGAGTCAGAGTTTTGCGTTCCACCATCTCATAACCTGCTCGCAGATAGAGCGGCACCCCGGTCAGCGTAGCCAATAGTTGCAGGTGCGAAAAACCGGCCTGCCGGGCACACAGCTCGGCAAATTCCAGCAGTTGGCGGCCAATGCCCTGCCGGGCAAAGTCGGGATGCACAAAGATCATGCGGATTCTGGCCGCGTCGAAGGCCGGGTTGAGAAACGTCGCCTGGCTGCCCCCGTGACTGCCGGTATCGCCAGTGAATAAGGCCGTCCGGCGGCTCCAGCCCCCACAGCCCACAATCTGACCAGCATATTCGGCGATAAAGAGGGTGCCATCTTCGATCAGATTAAGATCCACCCCACCCACATCTTTTACGAGGCTCTGAACCTGCTCCAGGCTGTAATCGGCGCGCCCCAACTCCCAGACTGAAAGATGAATCATATCTTCCAGTTCGAACACATCGGCTATTTCTGCTCGGCGCAGGCTGATCTCTACACGTTCTTTAAACATGAAGCGCTCCAAAATCGTTTTTATCATCATCAATAAACATTATGATAACGTCAGAGCGCCTAGAAATCGCCGAGAGAAGGCAGATGGTTTTTCATAGGTCAGGAGGGGTTGTTATGAACTTGAAGAGCAGTGATAATCTATACTCTTTGCCCTCACCCTAAATCCCTCTCCCATAAAAGGAGAGGGACTTCAAAATCTTTATGACTCCGCCCCAACCCTAAAGGGCACTTCGCAGAATTCAAAGGAGAGGGTTAGTAGCATTAAACGGTGATGCGTCTGGGCTGACCGGTACGGGCTTCCTCAACGGCGCTCATCAGTTGACGGGCGCGCTGGCGCACATCTTCCAGAGGCCAGTCACCTTTGCCGGTCAGCCAGCCTGCCGCACCACAGGCGACGGCTCCGGCCTTGATAAAGGCGCGGGTGGTTTCCGGGTCAATGCCGCCGTTAGCCATGAATTTCATATGATCCAGCGGGCCACGTACCGCCTTAAAATACTCGATACCCATCGGGCCAATCGGGAAAATTTTGAGCATTTTCACGCCCATCGCCCAGGCGGCAACACATTCGCTGGGGGTAATCACGCCGGGAGCTATAAACACATCGGCGGCGACAATCGTCTCGACGACTGCCGGGGTGAAAGCGGGGGACACCACGAAATCCGCACCGGCATCGAGCACGCGTTTGGCCGTTTCCACATCCAGCACGGTACCCATGCCGGAAGCCACCGCGTCGCCGAATTCGGCTTTGACGGCTTTCATCGCTTCGATAGGCTGCACGGAATTCATGGTGAACTCAAAGGAGGTAATGCCCTCTTCGACCAGTACAGCGGCCAGTTTCAGCGCCACTTCCGGCGGGAAATTGCCGCGCATGCCGGCGATCATGCCGGTTTTCTCAATCATCTCGTAAGCGGTTGTGCTGTTCATTTTTCACGCTCCTGTGTACTATAAAGGAATAAAGACTGCTTATTTACGCCCGTTACCGGGCTGACCGGTCATTCGTGACCGGCACACATCAAAGGTTGGGCCATGTCGCTGCGGATTACCTTCATTCTGTGTCTTGCGCTTTTGCTTACTGCTGCCTGCACCTCGGCTGACGATACAGCCCTGCCCACACTGGCCGACCCTGGCGCGGCGGTCACAGAGGAAGCCACCGCAGAAGTGACCAGCGCCGCGATCATTAATCGCGAATTGCCACCGACGTGGACACCGTCACCACCGCCCACACAGATTCCAACGGATGTGGCTGACGCAGCAACCCCCACCCCGCCGAATTATCGCCCACTGGGCACCCTCTATTATATCTTCAATAATGATGCCATTGTCGAATTGGCTGCTGATGGTTCGTTCGAGGAATTACTGCCGATTCCGCAGATTGGGCAGGACATCACCGATCTGGCGCTGTCACCAAGTCAGACTGAGATGGCGTATGTCGCCCCGGCCACTGGCAGCGCCCGTGAAATTTACATCACGGATCGAACCGGCAGCGCGACGCGGCAGGTTTCGCAACTGGGTTTTGGGCAGATCGAGCCGCCGATGTGGAATCGGGATGGAACGACGCTGGTGTTTCTGGCCGCACAGGGGGCGGAATTCCCCGCAGGGATTTACAGTGTCCGCAAAGATGGCGCGGGACAACGGGCGGTCACAGCGTTTACCGGGCTGGAGATCAGCGATCTGACGTGGAATGAGAGCGGCAGTAAGCTTTTCTTCCTGTTTGAAGGCGCGGTGCATGGGATGAATGTCGATACCGGTGAGGTCACACCCCCGCTGACCCTGCCAACAGGTTTCGGGCCCGATTCCGAACTGGCGCACAGCCCGACCAGCAATCGGCTGTATTATCTGAAGTCAGACCGGAACATGGCAACGGGTGAAACGGGTGGTGTACTGGCTTTCTTTGATACGGCACGGAATGAAATCC
>JBBSQD010000155.1:0-14456 GCA_038258185.1 Aggregatilineales bacterium
CGGATCGTCGCCCAGCAGGTGCTGGACATCGACGGGCTGAAGGATTTGTTGTCAAAAAAATGGTAAGCCCTCACGCCAGACGGCAGGCGGTACGGCATCTGGTTGCCGAACAGCGTATGTCCGAGCGGCATGCTTGCCGGGTTGTGGATATGCCACGCTCGACAGCACGCTACCAGGCGCAGGGACGTTCCGACGATGCCGAGACTGTCGAAGCAGTGCGCGATTTCGCCTATCGCTTTCCGCAACACGGCTATCGTCACATCGCCGCTCGGATGCGGCGTGAGGGCTACGAAATGAATCACAAGCGGATCGAGCGTATCTGGCGAGAGGAAGGCTTGCAATTGCCGCGACGCAAAACGGTCACACGACGCTTCGGTGAAGGCGGCGATGTCAAACAGCGGGCGCAGTATCCTAACCATGTCTGGAGCTATGACTTCACCGAAGATCGCACCGAGCGCGGTCAGCGGGTGCGGGTGTTGGCGGTGATGGATGAGTACACCCGGGAGTGTTTGATGGTCTACACGGCGAAAAGCATTAGTTCTAAGCGTGTGATTGATGTTCTGAGCTGGCTATTCAGCACACGCGGTGTGCCACAGCATATCCGTAGCGACAATGGCCCGGAATTTGTTGCTAATCGGGTGCAGAAGTGGCTGGCTGAACACGGGAGCCAAACGCTCTACATTACACCTGGTAGTCCGTGGGAGAACCCGTTCATTGAGCGCTTCATTGGCACACTGAAAGCCGAATGTCTCGATCGTTATCTCTTCGATCGCGTCTCCGAGGCGCAGACCATCCTCGATCACTACACTGAGGAGTATAACCGTTTCCGCCCGCACAGCTCTCTCAGCTACCTGACTCCGGTGGAGTACCGGCAAACTTGGGAGGGTTTGATGCCTCTCACTCCAACTGGTACATAATCTTGGAGCTGGACAGTTTATCTGACAAAAAATATTATACGATATTACCCTTTACCGCTGACTATCGACCTGCCCGAAACAGAGCAAAGCATCCCTTCAGACTTCGAGGATACCGCCCTGCCCTCTGGGTCAATGAGCGTCTCCGCTTGGCGCTTGTTATTTATTTTTTGATTTTTAGTAAAGACATCTTGCTTCGGCTTGAGATTAACAGAGCTATCGATTGGTTCAACTGAGGTCACGGGAGCGACCCTCCATTGATCCCGCACTAAGTACAGACAAATTAATTCGTTGGGATAGCTCCAATGATGGATAGAACACATTGGGGTATTTTATTATAGCGCTCAAAGAAATCTTGGGCGGCTTGCAACAGCGCTTTGACTGACACATACAATTCGCAATGGGTCACTTCACGCCGGAAGTGCCGCCAGAGCATTTCAATCGGGTTCAGCCAGGGGGCATAGGTGGGTAGGTACAACAGGATGAGGCGTCCACAAGCAGCCCGAAGCACCGCTTCGACCTCATCATCATGGGTATTCGCATTGTCCCAGGCGAGGTAAATAGTCTCATCAGGATGTTTATCGAGCAGGGCTTGGAGCAGTTCAGCCACTTCCTTACGCCGCTTCCGTCGGCGGAAAATCACGACAGTTTCTCCGGTATGATAATTTACGGCTCCCAAACCATAGCGTTTGTAAGGTTGCTTGGGCGTCAGGATCATCACTTGCTGCCCCACTGGTGACCACATCGCCCGTAAAGTGGGCAGCCAACTGACGTTGAATTCATCGGCATAGTAGAATACTTCCCCTGGTTTCAGCTTATCGCGTTGCTCCTCAATCGCCTTTTTTTGACCAGATAGTCCGGGTCAGGGCTGCTGACCTTATGCTGCGGACGGCTCAGGACAATCCCCAGTTTCTTCAAATGCAGACGCACAGTTTCCGCTTCTACCCGAATGCCCGTTTCTTCCGCCATGTAATCGGCCAGACGCTGAAGGGTCCACATCGAAAAAGGTAAATCAAGGCTGCGCGGACGCCGCCGCACCGCTGCTTCCAATTTCGCTACGTACACCGCGGTCACTTTCTTCGGTGTACCTGCGCGTGGCAGGTCTTTCAAGCCTTCTATCCCTTCAGCCTTGTAGCGTTTCAACCACTTACGTACTGCTTCTTCACTCAGACGGACAATGGCGCCAATTTCCTGCGCAACCAGTCCTTTTTCTGCCGCTAACAAGATGATCTGCGCTCGTGTCCGCAGGCGTGGATCACGGGTTTTGCGATAGAGTTCATTCAATTCGTTTACCTGTTCGCTGCTAAGTGCTGGCAATTGGATCGGTTTCATTTGTCTCCTCCTGCCATCACTCTACACCCCAACGTTCTTTCTTGCTTGTACTTAGCTACAAACAAAAAATCCCCTTGAAAATAAGGAGATTTCACCGTTCGGGAGCGACGGGCATGGAACCCTCACTGGCTACGCTATTCCCCCCCAAAAAACCAAGTATCAGCAGATGGTCAGGCATTGTTGACTGTCGCCTGGGCTATATAATAACGTCTTTCCCATTTCGCTCACTGCTTTAGAAGAGGGTCAAATTCGCTTCAAAGTTTGTCGAGGAAAAGAGCGGATTCATTCCAGCCATCAGTGATAATGTGACTTTCATTACTGCCGCTAAACACAATATACCAACACTCGTAGCCTAAACGTAGGTTCCAATGCACGATACGTCATGTCAAATTTGAGACTATCCATCATAATTAGATGTGTATACATCAACATTTTGTGTACTGGAGTTATAAAACAATGACAAAAAAAATCATCATGTTCGTTGTGGGCACTATACTCATTTTTGTTACTGCACTTACGACTGCTCAGTATGACGATGCGCCGTTTGGATTAATCACGTCTAATAATACAATTGTTCGCACCGGGCCAGATTTTGCCTATCCAATTCGTGAGCAACTGGCAATCGACACATCAGTCATCATTCTGGGTCGAGCCGGCCTGTTTTCTCAACAGTTTGATGGCAGGCAATGGCTACAGGTCGAGTATAGTGGAAGCACCGGCTGGGTGTTGGCGCGTTTCGTGCGCACAGGTCGCGCTTTTAATGCGCTCCCTTTGCTTGGCCTGGGCTTGCCGCGCAATCAGGATCGCCGTGTACCGCCTGAATTCGATCTTTCGACACATATCTGTGACCGTTGGCAGGGGCAGTTCGGTCAGTCTGGGGATTACATGCAGGGCGACCAGGAAATGACTTTCACCTTCCCTGTGATGCCCGGTACTGTAAATTACAGCTTTATTGCTGAAGCGCCCAGTGGCCTCCGACGAACACTGGACATACAGGAAACGAGCATTACAGTTCCTCTATCGCGTTTGAACCTCGAAGGTGGTGTCTATAACTGGTACATTATCCCCTACTGGAATGACACCACCAACCCACGCAGAGCACAACAGCTTTGTATACGGCGGCAGGGCGGAACCTTCGAAAAACCAGATACAACACCTGTCATCGCAACACCGACAGCGACCCTACCAGCAGGGAGTTAACACCACAGCAGGAGATTGCATCATCGTCTGCCTGTAATCTCAGACTGAATATTCGCAATGGAGCTAAGTGTGGCTTCGTAGATAATGCTGGCATTGAGCGCGGCATTTTTGGCATCCAGAATCAACTGGGGACGCTTCGCTCCGCAGATATACATAGGGTCTATAGACGCATTCAAAAAGACACTCGCTGCATCCAATCGAGGAACCAGATACTCCAGTTCCGGGAAAGCACGTTCATCCGTATCGTTGTACAAATAGTTCGTTACGAATGCGGGTGGCTCACACGGCATGACTTCATAGTCATAAACTAACACCCAAAAAGCAGCTATCTGTTCAGCAAAGCTGTTTTGCGCGGTGAGAAACGCGCGAAATTCCTCAATCTCGCTTAGCTGAATTTCAAGCGGAATAATCAAAGCTGATGCTACTGGTATTTCCGGCAGATTACTGGCAATCGGGATTGTCTCAAACGCCTCAATTCCGCGTAGGTTGTCGGTGTTGACCCAACCGGTTATGCCCAGATAATCCACCAGAACCCAGTCTCCCAGGCGATCTCGCTGCAAAACCGGCAAAACAATCCCGAACGGAGCCTGGGTAATTACCGCCTCTCCGTCCAGCGGCTGTACCCGCAGATTAACCACTGCCAGTGTGAAAGCGGCAAATCCGGGGTCGCGCGTCAATTCAAATTCGCCAACAGCACCGGTTGTAAAGTCGGTCAGCGGCAGCGCTTCTGGTGGAAAATCATAATTGATAACCATGCGCGAAATCCAGCCAAGCGTACTCATTCGTCCCGGACGCTGTACCAAAAACCAAGTTCCGTCCAGATTACGACCAACCGCTTCCAGAATATCCCCACGAAAGGCCGATGCGACAAATTCCCCGTCCAGCGAGGGTATGGCCCGGATAATCACCGAATCAGGATCGACTATCAGTTGATATGAGTCATCTTCTGATTGGGCTGTAACAATCACCTGCGTGACAAGGCACAGCAAAAAAGTCAGCAGAAGCGCGATACGAATCATGGTAAGAATTGCTCCCAGAATTGTCCATCGAGTTGACTTTGCTGGCGTGTGACAATCATGCGATTGGGAGAGAACAACCATAGATAGGATTGGTCGGCCTGCAAAACCGCTTCGACCTCTGGATTAGCGTAAGAAGAAAAATTCAACCCACAACCCGCAACATCATCTTCAGCATTCCCAAAATCCCGTAACATAAAAGTTGGCAAATCAACGGGTGCGCCAACCACCAGCATGGCATCAAAGCGTTGTTGAATAAACCCTTCCGACGGCAGTTGCGACCCTGCAATAATCTCTATCCCAATCGCCCGCATCTGCTTCTGAAGCAGGTTTATAATTGCAAAGAGATCAACCTGCGGTGCAGCACTTGGAAACTGAGCAAAGTCAAGTTGAATCGTCAGTTGCTTTCCCGGTTCTGCCAGTTTGCAATACAGGCATTCGCGCCAGCCATCACCGTCTGTATCGCGCCAACCCGCATCAAACAACAGTCGGCGCGCACCGATTATATCCTGCGTAATCGGTTCAATTTCCGGGTTAAAGCTTGGGCGTGCTGGTGGCAAAATCGCTGCCAGCGGTACGCCATCTCCTTCCAGCGCGGCATCGATTATAGCCTCAGTGTTGAGCACCATTTGCATTGCCTGCCGAACCACAACATCGCTCAGAATTGGATGAGCCTCCCGATTTACAGGGTTGCCTGCATCATCAAATGCAGGCTGCCGATCAGCAGGATTTTCCAGATTCAAAATGACAAAAGTCGATAAATTACCGGGATAACTATAAACTCTGCTGGTATCATCCATCCGTAAATCTGCGCGGCGGTCATAAGGTGGTTCCACGAGCAGATTAAGATCGCCACGCAGATAACTATCAGTGGCACTTACGCCATTCACATCCACGAAACTGTAAGCCACCTCACCAGCATTCGACAGCAGATGAATCGACTCATCAACACGCCGTTCTGCCAGTCGAAAGGTTCCACCCGTCACCGTTGGATTACGGAATTCCGAGTTAGTCGTAACGTCTGTTGCATACGGGAAGGCGTAACGCTCATACCATGTCATGATGTCACCATCAGCATAATCAATACTTTTTGCAAAATCGGCGGTGTAGGCATGGCTGGGCACAACGTGAAAATTAGCCTGTGGCAGCGCGTTACAACCGGCATCAGAGTACACAAACTCTATCGTCTGTGCATTCACAGGAGCTACCGCTTCAACATATTGAAACAGCCCAGAACGGTAGCGGCTACCGCGCAGGGCAAGCTGAAAACTAAAGAATACATCATACGCGGTAATCGGCATGCCATCACTCCAGGCTCGGTCATCACGTAAGCTATAGGTGACATGGTTGCCATCTAATTCCCAGGACGTAACCAGCCCAGACTCATCGTCTGCAGGAACCAGTGCGCCGGTGGCAGAATCTATATTTAACAGTGTCGGGAACAACAGATCAGCAATACGCTCACAAGTATTGTTTGTGCAGAACAACGGATTCAGTGTTTGTATGTCACGTTCCGACAGAGGATTGCCTTCAACAATCAACAGGTTGGTACTCTGGGCTGATGCAGTTGGCAAACCAGCCAATCCTGCTAGCAGCATGAAGTACAGCCAGCGCAGCCTCATGGTGCTGCCTCAAAGACCTGATCAACTTCCTGCAGGCCAAACCATATAGAAGGATCATCTGTGTAGCTTACATCCAGCACCAGTTGCAGGGCATCGGCAGCATCAAATTGTGCGGGACGTCCGTTGATTTGTTCAGCGGCATCATAGCTCTGAACCGCCAGCGCCAGATATATCGCCCCCATCGCTTCGTGGGCCGGTGCAAAATTCGGATTCAGAGAGATGGCTTGCTGTAAATCCACAATTGCCTGATCGTAATTCCCCTCCGCAGCGTAAATCATCGCCCGGTTATGATAGGCTTGCGTATAGGTCGGATCAAAAGACAACAGGAGATTAAAATCCGCCAGTGCTAGATTATAGTTAATTTCCTGGCTGTATAGCAGGCCACGATTATTATAAGCAGCCAGTAACCTGTCATTCAGCTCAAGCGCCTGATTGTAGTCGGCTAGCGCCGCGCTTGTGTTTAGTTGCGCGGCGTAGGTAATGCCGCGGCTAACGTAGACCTCCGCGAACGATGGGTCGCGTTCGATGCTGCAATCGTAGGCTCGCAGAGCATCCGCAAACTGCCCTCGTGCACTGAAGGAATCCCCCAGACCAACGTAAAACAAGGCACCCTCATCAGGAGGGTCAAAATCACCACATGCCGAGATGTCCTGTGCGGCCACCGACCCAGCCAGCAACCAGCATCCAACCAGGATCAATAGCTTCCGCATCAGCGTGTGACCTCCTCACCTGCCGCGTTGAAATCCGCGCTCAGTAGCCAGGTACCATCGTCCAGCCGCAGATCAAAATTAAAACGAGACTCGAGTGACCCTGCTGCACTTTGAATACGCTGATCACCGCTCCCACCACGCAGCAGCAGATAGTCACTATAATTCTGAAGCGCATAACCAGAATAAATGATGCCGAGGACAGCATACATCTGCGCATGGTCCTGATCATAAACCGGACGCGGTGTTTCAGATGAACGGTTAGGATCGCGAAGAGCGGCCACGGTATCATCAATCTCCGAGATCGAAATAGCCTGTTCCAGGTCCGCCACAGCCGTTGGAAAATCCCCCTGGATAGCGCTGATAACACCGCGATTGAGGTAACCCAGAACATAGTCGGCATCCAGACTGATAACTGCATTGAAGTCATCCAGCGCCAGATCAAACTCGCGCATAGCGGAATATGCAATCCCCCGGTTATTCAGAGCCGCCTGTGATGAACTATCAATCGTGAGCACGACATTATAATCTTCAATCGCTCTCTCATAATCCTGCTGCATTGTGTAAGCAACCGCGCGCTGATTGTATGCACCTACATAATCATCATCAAGTTGCTCAATCACACAGGAATAGCTGCGCACGGCACGTGCATAATCGCGAGCTTTCAGGAACCCTGTGCCCTCCCCCATATAGTAAGTGATGCGCTCGGCAGTAGGACTTTCTGCAAAGCTCTCACACACCAGGTTGGGTGTTTGCGCCATGGTGGGAAAAGACAGCAAACCAGACAGAAGCAGCAGACTAACGAGCAGGTATTGACGGTATCGTGTTTTCATTGTTAATTTTCTCCAGAAACATCCTGTAAGCTTAGTTCACCAGTGGATCACGGTTGCTCAGTTCATTGAGCAGCGCTTGGGCCAGTGTGATGTTGCGGCGTGCCTGTTGCAGTGTTTCAAGCGACTCGTTAACATCGCCCAGCGTAACGGCTGTTTGATCCGATGTACAGATGTCTTCAAAGCGTGAAATCGTCGCATTAATGCCAGCGATTGCATCATCAAGCGCAATCGCCACCGGTTTAAAAATTGGCTCACGCTCAATGTCGCGTTCAACGGTTCCGCGAATCACAAACGCCGGTAAAGGAGAACAGGGCACCTGCTCACCATTTTGCAGTTGTGTCCAGATACGCTCAATTGCCACAAGACTGTCAATGCTGTTGCGGACATCGCGCACGAGTTGGGTATTGGCACGGCCATATACATAACGATACGCGCCATTCAGTGTAGTGCGGACTCTGCCATCCAGCACACGAATATCCCAAGACCCGATCCAAACCAACTGCCCCTCGTAATTGATCTGCACCCAGAACAGCTCTCCGGAACCGACATAACCAGTAATCTCAAACTGAGTTTCCGGTGGGATGGTACCAATCCGTGTTGATGAGTCGATGCCTTCGTGGTAGATAGGCGTCTCGCGGAACGTCTCGCCGAAACTCGTAGTACGCCGGATGAATGGCGACGGATTCACCCCGTCAATCGGCAATTCGATCACTTTACCACTCCAGACCAGTAACCAGGTAGCAACCCATCCCAACTCTCCTTCGTATTCAACCTGAATCCAATCCGTGCGCTGTGAACGCCCCAGGGCGCGCAAAGTCGTTTCCGGCGGGATGATGGCGAGGCGTTCGCTGGTCAGTGAGGGTAGCGCCCGAAATGAAGTGAAGTCCTGTGTCGTGACATAAGCGTTGTCTTCCGAATCGTCAATTTGCTGCGCGGCAGCAGGGAAACTGACCAATGTCAGAAGGATAAACAAGTACATAATCAGAAAACGCATGATCACATTGTCCACAGAATAATGCGGTTCACATCACGCGACAGTTCGGCAATGCTGCCCGTTTCAGTGTCGAGAATCAGCGTACGTTGACGAGGGATGTCGTCAACGACATCACCGGGTAGTGTTGCCAGGAATGCCAGATAACGACTATCCGGTGACCAGAAAAACTGCGCACTGAACTGCATTTCGCTGGTACCGGGCACACAATAACGACGTGTCAGTCCCGTGTCACTGTCCCAGATGCTCAGATTAGGAATGGGCTGATCATTCGCCAAACGTTCGTTGACCTCTCCAGCATCTGGCAGCCCCCATGTCAGACGGTAGCGACCATCGCGCGACCAATCACCAATAGGCAGGTCGCCGATAATCCAATGTCGATCTTCAGCATAATCATAGGCAAACCAGGCATCGCTATCGGGATAAGAATAGTACATTATCTTGCCATCAGGTCTCCAGATAAGGCTAAGTTGATTAGGATCAGTTACGCGGGCAAAGTAATTTAATTCATCAGTTTCAGTGTTGTAGAGGTAATAACGCCAACCGGGATGATAGCCAGCGTTAAATGAAACTGACAGCACAACCATTGGCCCGCCCAGCGGTTGCCTGCTATAAACGTTGGCTGGTAAATTATTAATATTCCTGGATGGAGTTGCTGTAGCAGGTGGTAAAAACTCACCGGTATCAGCGTCGTATTGTTGATAGAGTGTTACTCTATCTGGGCTGATCTCTGGCAGATAACCTTCAAAGGATATCAGCAAAGAGTCATTGTCGACCCATGATATCTGACTGGGGAAAACAGATTGTTCAAATGTTTCATACAGCACGACAGGGTCCGTTCCATCTGCACGTGAGACGACAATCTGCGCATCCTGCACCAACAGCCAGTTCGCATTGGGTGATAACTGTCCAAACTCCGCGTCAACCAAATCTTCACCCAGACGAGTGCGACCATTAACAGGGTCATAGACTGTAATAACATCCTCATTATTCTCGATTGTCAGCAGGCGACCAGTAGGAGCATAACCCGGTGGTGGATCGAGAACACTATAGATTTCCATATGATCACAAAATTCCACGACCTGATCACGTTCAGCATAATCGAATGTCGCTTGAGGGCGTGGTGGGGCTGTTGGCGTGATTGTAGGGGTCAGTGTTGGGCGCGGGCCACCAAGTGGAATCGCAGGTAACGTTGGCGTTGCCAGCAGGGAAACCACCACCGGACGTTCTGCTTCGGATGCATCGAGTGTCGCCTGCAGCGCATCAATATAAGTCTGGTATGGACGTGGCAAACGATAAACTCTGACATGATTAGCCGGTGTGCGCACAGCTAGTAACTCGCCATTATTGCTCATTTGGGCATCGATCGGCAGAAAACCGAACTGCGCTTGAAAATCAGCCAGAACAGGTTCCAGTGGGCGGGGTTCGGACACCGCCAGAGACACAAAAGCGCTGATCGCTCGCTCTCCAGTCTCTGCATCAATCGACACAACCTGCAAGCGTGGATTGCTAGGATAGGCAATATCGGGCACGGGCACACTGACGCCATCGGCCAAGCCCAGACAGAGAATTTCTTCTACTTCAGCAACCTGCGTATCATCCAGTCCTTCGGTCAGGGCGCGCCATTGTGGGGCGTAGTCAGCCGCCTGACCCGGTAAATAACTCGACAGACAGGCCGGTAATCCGGCAATACGTGATGATGTCGGTTGGATCGGTGGGCGGGTTGGTGTTGGTGAAGGGAAGAAGATCGTATCGACCATCGCCACACTTTCCAGACTCGATTCACAGATGCGTTGGGTCAATCGGCCCAACTGATCATAACGCAACTCCGCTTGTAACTGCTCCCACAAGTCACGCCATTGAGTCCATGTCTCTGGGAAGGCCTCCACCAGACAGGCAGGCAGGCCGGATGGATGATAGTCCAGGCCATAAATCCGCTGAGGCTGTGAATACGCACTATTGCTCCCGCTCAGAACAAAGGCCGTCTGGTTACTGCTCCAGCCATAGCGTCGGGCACGGGGTGCAGGCAGATCATCTCCAGCATAAAACCACAGCAACCCAGCGTCAAAGCTGTATATACCTACCTCGTTGCCAGGGTAATAGGGGCTGAAGGGGTTACTATTATAAACCACCATCATATATTCCCAGTCCGGGCTGGCAATGACCTGCTGAATTTGGCGGTCTGGAAGTTGGTCAAAAATAATCTGCCTGCGCTGCCCGGTGGCTACATTGTAATGTTCCACACCCTGCCCCGGTGGTATCTGAACGGCAGGAATATCGACTGACTGGAGTAAGGCCACCACATCCGGGTCTTCGCCGTCACCATCAAACAGTTCACCCGGTTGTTCAGTTTCGGCCTCCCCTTCTGTCGTTTGCTCCTCTCCTTCATTAATTATTTCGCCCATAAATGGCAGGCGAGTGAGATAGCGCTGACCATCCGCCGAGGATGCAACCAATTCCCCATTTAATTGAATAGTCTCACGTTGAATGGGCTGACCGGTATCAAGATCCCACACCCACAACTCATGCCCATTGACTGTGATAACAGAACTGTCATCTTCAGCAAACATGAAAGACTCAAATCCCGGATGGTAACGCGGTGCTTCACTGATGGCCTCGCCACTATGGACATCATAACGTGACCAACCGACCAGCAAGGCATCACCACTGTCGTCAAAGGTAAACAGATTATTTTGCGATACTGTAGGATAACGTGGAGCAAATGATGTGACCAGAGTGCCTGTAGGAAGGTCATAAATCTCAACTGGATTGCCAGCGGTCATACGTCTGACAGCAACCTGGTTATGCGCTGGATTGAGCGCGATGTGCGTGACATCATCAGGACGCACCAGGTCAATTACGCCACGTCCTGTATTTTCATTAAGCATATAAATCAGGAATGCAGTCTGCTCGTCACCCATCGTAATGGGTTCAAGAATATCGAGCAACATTACTGTCACAGCTGATTCATTAGGATGATAATGGTCTGTCAGCAGCAAGCGCAGAAACGAGTTGCTTTGTAGTGTATTACCCTCACCAATGATCTGAGTGGTCGCATTCAGCGCAAGGTTACCTTGCGTTGCGATTTGCGAATACAAAAGTTCCTGCCCAATAGGTAATTGAGACGCCGCACCGGTTAGGGTATCAATTTGAAAATAGGCACTTCCGTCTGTAGAGCGATAGTAGGCCTGATCTCCACGCATGCTGTACCACACATCAAGTGGATCAAACTCAAATCGATTTGTTTCCAGATTGGTCAGCACATCGTAACTTCCATTTTCGAAACCATAAATCGCAATCGAGCGTGGGAGTGCTGCAATCAGCTTGTTATTAGGTGTGAGCAGCAGATCTGTACGCAGGTCAAAAAAAGGTTGAGCACGACGTTGTTCCGGCAAAATACCGGTGCGATTACGGCGTTCTGCTTCCAGATCCCACAACCAGGGTGCAAGAGTCGTATCGGTCTCACTGCGACGAATATCATCAGGTGCGGGCACAATTGCCCGAAACAGCAAAAGAGAATCATCATCCGAAAACTCAAGCCGTGACTCGAAACCCAAAGCAACTGTCGGTTGTAGCTCAAGGTCACGTTCACCAGTCTGCGTATTCCAGACATCAACAGTATTACCCTGCGCGACTGCCAGCCATTGTCCATTGTGGCTGAACTGATAGCCGAATAATTCACCGCTTGTATACAGCACATGCTGTACAACAAGGGTCAGCGCGTCAGCAAGCACAAGCTGTCCCTGCGTATCCACCATAACGAGTCGGTCAAAATTCGGGTCATAGCGAACACCTTGTGGTGAGACCTGCCCGATTTCCTGAACCAGGGAAAAGCCGGTTTGTGGCTGATCCTGACCCAAAGCAATACTGAATACTGAGAACGCTGTTATAAAGACGAAAAATATTTTGAAATGCATCGCGTTCACCCGCTTGTATTAAAACGCTTTCTTAATTGTAGTTGGCCTGCAAACATCTAATTCGATGCTAACCCTACGCAAAGCCAACGCTTAAACAACAGATACTCCAAACTATAGTACAACTGAGTTAATCTGCAATTCATGGGGGCAGCATGCTACGGTTATTATTGATTGTAATCTTCTTTTTCAGTTTTGGTGGGTTGACTACAGCACAGGACTCCTGCGCTGCCCAGGTGAACATAACATTTTCACGCGCAGCAGGTGTATGCCGTGAAATTGGACGCAACCAGGCATGCTACGGCAGCGGCCTGATAAATGCTACTTTTCAGTCACCTGCAATCGACCCATTTTCTCAGGATGGTGATCTTCTTGCTCTTGAAGATCTGCACACAATTTCATTGGATAGCCAGGCTGGTAATGCATGGGCCACAATGTTTTTCCGTATGCAGGCCAATCTTTCAACAAACAGCCAACGCAATGTGTTGGGTATTCTGTTTGGAACAGTCACGTTGACCAATCTCAGCGACTCTGTGCCCACGATTAATGTCAACCCACGTGGCACAGTAAATATCCGCACATCCCCTTATTCAGGTGCTGATATTATTGCGCGGGTTGCGGTTAATGGGATGATTACTGCCAATGGACGCCTAAGCGATAACACCTGGTTGCGCGTACGTGTCCCAAATCAGGACGAATTGGGGTGGGTCAGAACGGACACTATCACTCCGGAACAAGACTTCAATCTGCTGGAAGTCGCAACGGTCACTGATTCCGTTAAGCAACCATTAGAGCAGCTAAATCTCATCACGTCTGCTGACAGGGTGTGTGAAGATGCTCCCGAAAGTGCGCTGATTCTACAGTCGCCGAGTTTAGAAGAAGCCACATATATAATTATTAACAATGTGCAGATCGAATTTGCGGGCACAGTATTGATTCAGGCCGCGACGAACCAGGATTTGAGCATTCAGGTGCTGGAAGGTAACAGTAAAATTGAATGGCTGACCAGTTCTGCCTACCTGACGGCAGGGGCACAGGCATCGCTTCCAGAGATAGATACAATGCTGTTAGAGATCGAACCTTATAATATGGCTAGCCTTCAGATGATGCCTATCCTTTATCTCGATAGGCGCATCATATTGCCTGCACCCCTGTCTGCCGCTGAAATTACCAATCTGCAATTGCCAGTTTCACTCAACCCTGAACCACAGCAGATAGAGGACGAGCCAACCTGCCAGTATAGCGTCATCGTGAATCACAATATCCGCAATGGCCCAGGGGAGGCTTTTTCTATTACAGGAGAGGCGGAAGCAGGAACAGCCATATTTCCACGTGGAAAGTACACGAATGACAACGGAGGTCAATGGTTACAGGTGGGTACATATGCATGGATTAATGCGCGCGCTGTCCAACCGGGAAACACCTGCGATCCGCTACCAGAAATCAGTGGTGACTTTATCTCTTCCGTGGCAACCAATAAGGTCAATCTTGAAACCTGCCGCCCCACCACTGGCCCAATTCAGGTTGGGCAGCGGATAACGCTGGAGTTTGTTCCACATGCCTGGGATACTTATGCCGCCGCTCGTGAGGCCACGCGTTACACCTATGGGCGTATTCTGGTCGATGAATCCATCCTTTATCCCCGGGTTTCCGAACCAATCAAAATCAGTGACGATGAATATATTCGTCGTTTCTCAGCCGAGTGGATTGCACAGACCGGCACATTTCCCTCTGTGCCAGAATGGGTGAAACAACTTCGGTCAGCGAGTTTAGTGTAGACTGAAGGGCGAAGCAAAGGAACAGCAAGATGGCACAGCAAGGAAAACGAACAGTGGAAGTGCAGCCGGGTGCGACGCGGCGGACGCAGTCCGCAGAGTTCAAGCGACAGTTTCTCGCGGAGGAGGATGCCTGCCGACGCGGGAAGATC
>JBBSQD010000156.1:0-14390 GCA_038258185.1 Aggregatilineales bacterium
AAGGGGCCGCCTTTGCAGATACCCGCACAGGGCGTTAAGGTGGCTATGTGGATTGCTGGCCGCAAGTAATCAATCCCGCGGGACAGCAATCGCCAAAGCCTCGGCCAGATTACGCACTTCCATGAGCTTAATCGTCGGTGGGATGTCCTCAATCTTGCGGCGGGTCTTGGGGACGAGCGCCCGCTTAAAGCCCATTTTGGCGGCCTCATTGATGCGCATCGCCATCTGGCTGACCGTGCGCAATTCACCACTCAGGCCGACTTCACCGACAATCGCCATATCCGCCGGAACGGGCTTGTCGTAATAGCTGGAGGCCATCGCAATCGCCATCGCCAGATCAGAAGCGGGTTCGCTGACTTTGAGGCCGCCGATCACATTGACGAAAATATCCTGCTCATGCAGTTTCAGCCCCACGCGTTTGCTCAATACCGCGCTGATAAGCAGCAAGCGGTTGAAATCCACCCCGTTGGGTGTGCGGCGCGGATTACCAAAGCTGGTGGGGCTGGTGAGGGCTTGCAGTTCCACCAGCAGCGGACGAGTGCCTTCCATCGTGATGGCAATCGCTGAACCGGGCGCATTGACCACGCGCTCGGCTAAAAACGCCTCGGATGGATTAGAGACTTCGACCATGCCGCCCTGCTGCATCTCAAACACGCCGACTTCATTGGTCGCGCCAAAGCGATTCTTGACGCTGCGCAACAGCCGGAAGGATTGAAACTGGTCGCCTTCAAGATACAGCACCGTATCGACGATATGCTCCAGCACGCGCGGGCCGGCAATGCTGCCTTCTTTGGTCACATGACCGATGAGCAGCACACTGATACCAGTGGATTTCGCCAGACTCTGTAAGCGGCTGGCGCACTCGCGCACCTGCGACACACTTCCCGGTGACGATTCGCTGTCATCACTGTAGGTCGTCTGAATCGAGTCGATCACTAAAATGGTCGGGTTAAGTTGATTGACGTGTTCCAGCACGGTGCCGAGATTAGTTTCGGTCAGCAGATACAGGTCTTCCGCCTTCAGTGCCAGCCGGTCAGCGCGCATTTTGATCTGGCGCGCGCTTTCCTCACCGCTGACATACAGCACCGTGCCCAATTCCTGCGCCATCATCGCGCATAGTTGCAGCGTCAGCGTGGACTTGCCGATTCCCGGCTCACCCCCCAGCAGGATAATGCTCCCCGGCACGATGCCACCACCCAGCACCCGGCTGAATTCGTCTATCGGCACAAACAGGCGATCACCCACATCACTGCTGATCTCACCGAGGCGTTGCGGTTGGGTGCGCGGCAGTGCGGCGACTTTGGCGCTTTGGGCGCTGGTGCGCTTGACTTCCTCGACTTCTTCAACCATCGTGTTGTATTCGCCACAGGAGGGGCAACGCCCCATATAACGCGGGGACTGACGCCCGCAATTCTGGCAGACATATTTTGTGCGTGTTTTCGCCATGTGCTTATCCTGAATTTGAACAGATGTGCTATTTGGATTATAGCAGAAAGTGGCCGGCATTACAGCGCCAGCCGCTTTAGGCCAGCAGCATCATGCGCGATTCGTCAATTAAGTGATCCAGCCATTTCATGAAATCCGTGCCACCGGTACCGGTCGGGTTTTCGACCTTTTCATAAATATATTTAACGGCGAAATGCAGATGCAGGCGCCGGAATTTAATCAAGGCATCCAGCGCGTTGTTATAGGCGTCTTTGAGCAGGCTGTCATCCAAACGGATGATCGTCTCGCGGATGGGCGACTGCTTCATGGCGCTGATAAATTCGCGGTGCGGTTTGGGCATATACTGGCGCATGATGTCCAGATGGTGCGTCAGTTCTGATTGCTGATGCTCCATGCCTAATCCTGCGACCAAAGCCGGAACTACCGAACTTTGCGCGCCGGATTGTCCACGGAAGGATTGCGGCTGACTGTTAAAAGCGCTCACGCCATCATAAGTGATGTCATTAAAGCCGAACATATACGGGCGCACTTTCCAGTAGTACACATCCGGGTCGCAGTATTCCGGCATTTTGCCGAACGTGCGCATCATTGCCCACAGACCTTCATTTACATCCTGAAGGGCATGGGCTAATTCCTGATGATCTTCATTTTCAGCGGCCTGCCAGCCGGTTTGAATACCCTTCAGCGCTTGTGCCGCCCGTGCTTCAATATCAATGTGCACCAGAATAAAACCGGATTCGTCCCTGCCTCCGCGGAAAGGCTGCAACAGCTCGATATTGCCGAGCGCGATTTCTCCCTGTGGATCAATGCGCCGCCAGTTATTGAGTGCATACGAGGCATAGGTCAGGATCGGCGGACGCTCGATCATCTGGCTGATCTGATACAGCGGTTGCGCCAGTCCAGCGGGTATCCGTTGCAGTGTGGGATAGTCCGGCGTGTAAATATAGGCATTCGCCAGCAGCGAATACAGCAGCATGAGCCGTTCGACAATCCGGAAATCCAGATTGGCCTGTTGTGATAAAGCCGCGAAATCATAGGCGGGCAGTCTTTCCAGTATGTAGCGGATCTGTGCGCCTTCCAGCAGTTCGGGCAGGTGTGTCGCAATATCTTCTAACGCGTAAAGATCGGCCTGCGGTAACAGCGCCAGCAGATCGTTACATTCTGTGAGATTGACCAGGGGGTCGGGATTGGTGAGAAAGCCATGTTGCGACCCAACTTGCCAGGAATTTTGTTCCATGTAGTCCCTTACTTGATCTATAACTTGAAATCTAATATCAAGCTTAAGTGTAAAACACAAATATGTGCTTTACGTAAGTGAAATGTATGCAATGGCTATAAATGGTTTAGGGGTTGGGCTGAATGCGGAACGGCCCCAGACGGTAGCTATCGCCTTCGGCAGCGGCCAGCGGCACGCGTTGAATATCTGGCAGGGTGTACTGGCCGATATCGACCCAGTATTCGGGATAGTCATCCACGAAAAAATCACCCATGACAATCAATTGATCGCCAATGCGCCAGTTGTGCGCGGTGACGGGCACATCGGCCACCATGAAGGGTTCGCCTTCTAAAGTTTCGCTGGTGCGCAGGTGATGGAATTGCTGATAAGTTCCGGACGTGGGAGCTTCAATCACCTGCCACAACGTCGAAATGCGCAGTCGTGGGCCGACCATGCGCGCTTTCCAGCCTTCCAGTTGAGAGCCATGAGAGAATAAAACCGGCGTATCCAGCAGCGTGAAGCCATCCGGTGAGGTTTCACCATCATAACGGGTGCCGATAAAACCCGGGCCTTCACCCTCGCGCCGTGGGAATTCATCGACAGTCTGCGCCAGCCCCGCCGCTTCGATCTCCTCCCACGCCTGAAAGGGCGCCAGTGTCGCCAGCAGGTAGGCCGGATAGGGCGGTAAAATCAGCAGCGATTCTCCTTGGACAATCCGATGATCGCGCCCCCACCAAAGGGTCTTAAATACCGCAACTTCGCCGTCAAGATCGGGATCATTGCCATGCGTGAAAAACAACACTGGCAGATCATCGGGGACAGCGTTGGCAACCTGACTGGTGATGGATAGAGGTGTGCCTAATCCGCCGCCATGCTCGACCTGACCCGCTTCGGCTAAACTGCTGCCGATCTGCACCGACCAGAGAATAGCTGTCAGCAGCATCACGCCAGCCAGCAACGGCGGCCACCAGCGCTGTTTGACCAGCAGGACACTTCCCCCGGCAATTAGAGCGATAGCCGGTAATGAGGCCAGCTGATAGTGGATAAACACGGGTGTGCTGTGCCGGATAAAAAACAGAGGTGAGACGATCAGCCAGACGAGCGTAATTTCGGCCAGGACTTTCTGCCGTTGATTGACTATGCTGGGAGATAATCGAGTCAAAACAGCGGCAAGCCCTGCCAGCAGAATAATCACGGTCAGTGCAACGGTGATCAGTGGCTCAACGGGCAGCGGCCAATCGCCTGCTGCCAGATAACCCCAATTCCAGTTCACCGCCAGCCGCGTCGTCTCCTGCACACTCAGCAGATCAAATTGGGATGCGCCACCCAACGCGCTGCCAAACTGCTCCGCGACCTGTAGCGCACAACAGGCGACATGCAGCCCGAAAGGCATCAAAGTCACCAGCGCGACTGCACCGCCGATCACCACGGCGATGAGCTGCCGCCACCAGCGGAAGCGCACAAAAAAATAGAGTGTGCCTAAGATCAGCGCAATCCCGGCGAAGTGCACCTGAAAAATAAAGCCCGCCAGAAAAATATGCAGCGCGAGGGCGTATCTGTTTTGGCGGATAATGGCGATATAGGCTGTCGCCGCCCAGGCCACGGCCAGCGGTGGCAGTAGATTCTGCGCCCAGACGCTGCGCGAATAGAGTACGCTGAAGGGCGCTGTCGCCAGAAATAACGCGGCGGTCAAAGCCGCCCATGAACCCCAGGCGTGACGCACCAGCCACCACACACCGATGACACCCAACAAGCTGCATAAACCGGCAAAGGCCGAGGCAAACTGCGGATCGGTTGAAAGGGCATAGGGGATGGCAAAAATCCAAGCGGCGGCGGGTAGATTGGGCACACCGACTGACGAAGGCATTCCCAGAAAGGCAAACTGTCCGTTTTGCGCCATGTTCAGCGAGATCAGGCTGAGTCGCGCTTCATCGAAGGCGAAAGAAGTGACTCCCATCCAGCCAAAGCGCAGGATTGCCCCCAGCACGATAATCAGCGCCAGACCGATCCAGTCAAAATAAGACCGTTTTTGTGGGGACGTAGATTCTGCGCCGGAAGTGCCAATCATCTCTATTGACAGGCTGGCAGCGCGGACAAATCAATGAGCCACAAACCGCCGTTAATGCCATTTGCCGCCAATGCAATCGTCAGGCCATCAGGTGCCATCCACATGCGCGCACGGGCATCATTCGCCAGTTCCAGCGGTAGGCGGGTGATGTCATAAAGCTGAGCGCCTTCAATGTTGTAGCATTGGAGTTGTGCTT
The DNA here is from genome assembly GCA_038258185.1 of Aggregatilineales bacterium. Taxonomy (GTDB): domain Bacteria; phylum Chloroflexota; class Anaerolineae; order Aggregatilineales; family Phototrophicaceae; genus JAIOHN01. The sequence goes on from JBBSQD010000156.1 coordinate 4,927, forward strand.
GTCCATCCACCGGACGCGCGATATAAATCTCACGCTGATTTTCGGGGTTGAGGTGATAAAGCGGCGCCGGCCAGTTATTGCCGGGAGCTTCACCTTCAAACAGCAGTTGCGTGAAATCGGTATCGGTGGCGCGTAAATAATAGCCGGTGACACCATCGACCTCACGCGCGACAATCACGCGTTTGCCGTTGGCGGAGACACCGGGCAGGATAATCGAGGTGAAATTTTCATCCACGCTGACCGGGTCGCCGGGGTCTTTGGGACTCTGGCTCAACTGCTGACCATTGGTATTGGCCGTGATGTAACTGACCGGGTCACTTTGGCTGCCAAAATAATATGCGATAAAGGTGCCGCCGCTGGCAAAGGGGAAATAAATATCCTGCAATGAGATGTTATACAGGCGATCATATAACACGCGTGTGAAACTGCCATCCGGCTCCACAGTTACCAGTGTATTGAGTTCAGTTTGATAAACAGCGCGCCGTTCACCGGGGCCAAACGTAAAAAACGAACGATCAAATAAATCGGATTCGCCAAGATCAAGAGTGGCTCGCAGCGCGTCAGTGACAGCTTCAGCACGGGGATGCGTCACCGCCTGTTGAATACCACTACTCAGATTATATTCATACCATGTGCGCTCGTTAAACAGATCACGCCAGCAGCCTGTGCTGTACCGCAGGCTGCTGTTATCCAGCCATTCGACAGAAACTACTTCGCGCCGGGTGACCCCGGTCACACCGGGCATAAAAGACGAAAGTGCAGTGCCGGTTGTATCAGCCTCAACCGCATCGGTCGTGACTTCGACTCGGTCAATTTCAGCATCTTCTTCAAAGATATCCAGCCGCAGGGCAAATGATTCGGTCATGCCGGGTTGCATCGTGAAGTCAGGCAGTAATGCTTCGCCACAGGCGTTGACCAGAAAGCCAAAGCCTTCGCCGATAAGCGTGTCGTTGCTGTTGTAAACTTCGGCTAACAGGCTGATGTTGTTGTAGGCGGTTGTCCCATTGTTGGATAAAAAGCCTGACGCGGTTTGCACTTCCAGACCAAAGGCATCCGTTGTGGCTGCCACGGTTACATCTTCGACAATAAGGGCTTCATCCTGTGCGGATGCGATGCTCACCCAGATAAATACCAGACCATATGCTAACAATAAAAAACGACGCACCATATCTACTTCCTTATCCACTGAGTTCGGATTGATTGTAAACGGGTGCGTCAATTTGTCGAGAGTCATTCACCAGTTGGCGTGGAATGGCTTAAACGGGTTTATCCGCGCCACCGACGACTTTGACATTGCTGTCATCTAGTTTAGTGCCGGTTGCGGGTTTGCCATTTTCGCGCATTTTATAGATACGATTGATGCCTTTGGCAACCTGATCGCCACCATCCAGCACCATAATTTCGCAGCCAAAACTGCGGCTGGCCCCGGCTTCCAGCATTTCCAGCCGATCATTCTTACGGGCGGCGTTCTGGCCTTCGGGAATACAATTACCCGGTTCCACACCACACACATACATGCCCTGACGGGTATTCTTCCACTGGGTCAGATAGGGCATCTGGCGTGTGTCCCAGCGGAAAGCCAGCCCGATTTCTTCACGGTAGATAACCGCCTCGGTCATGCCGTTTTCGTCGGCACGGGGATGATGAAAAAAGACCTGCTCTTTGAAGTTCGGCGTGGCTGCACCGTACTCCGGCCAATGGGCAAAATCACCATCAGATGCGATGGTGCCGGGATAGACTTTGACATTAGCGCTGCTCAGTCGTGTGCCTTCGGCAATCAGCGGATAACCGAGATTGCAGTGATAGACCACCATCAGCGGCGAAGGTGTATCACTGAGGTTGGTCACCGTGTCCTCGATTTTGAAGCCCGGTTCGCCTAATGTCAGTGTGTAGCTACGCTCCAGTCGCAGTTGACTGCCAAATAATGCCGCCTCGGCTAAAGTGCCTTTCAGACGCAGAGTTGTCTCATCGGCTTCGACATGAACATCCCCGGCACGCAGGCGGGTAAAATTGCCATGTAAATCGCGCTGTTCGCCAGACAGATCGTCTTTTTCCGGCGCACCGACATGCGTCAGTCCGCAGGTCGTCAGTAAGCCGCCATTGAACTGGCGCAGCCACGACTGACCATTATCCGGCATATGCGGCGAACCCTGGCTGATCCATGTGAGGGGGATACCCTTGTAAGTTGCCGCCCACACATCCATGCCGCGATCCGGCAGAATAGTGAAGTGAAAGCCGCTGACGTTATACGCCTCAATCACGCGCATGCCGCTGGCAAGTGTGGACTGGCGAAAGTCCATAAACTGGCGCATATCCACGCTGTGTTTTTTAAGATTGTCGATAGACCATGTGTTGGGGTTAAGCATCATCCTGTTTCCTGCTTGAAGAACGCTTCTTCAATGAGTCACTCAATACCTGGGCTTGTTCATCTGGCACCAGCGCCAGTGCTTCCAAAAAGTTTTCGATCTGTCTCTCCGGGCCGAGTTTAGCCAGTTGAAACAACAGATTTTTTAACGTTTCATCGCGTGATGCGGCCAGCATGACCACCCCATAATTGTGCAGTTCGTCGTGGCGTGTGGTGGTGATTATCTCCTCAAGTTTAGCATAGAGTGCTTTTACCCGATAATCAATAATGTGGCTGATAATGCCCATATTGACCAGCGCCCGATCCCGTTTGGCAAATATCTCGGTCAGGTCAGTATACAGCGAAATCGGAAAATCCTTACCGAGTGATTCCAGGCCTTTACCCACGATTTCGTTATGACCGGCTTCCAGTGCATCCAGACCGGACACCAGCAAAAACTGATAAATCGGCGCAATGACCTCATGTCTTTCCAGCAGGGTGATGGCGGTCATGATCGGTTCACCGTTGAAGCCGGAACTATCATCGACTTCGCTCAGAAAGCGGGTGGCATACAGATGACTGAGTCCGGGTTTGATGGCAGACAGCCCCACCAGCGCGACTGTACGCAGGTTCTGGCTGATATCGCGCACTGGTTGGCGTTCGTAGGTTTCGACCCCGCGCAGGAAAATATCGACCTCATCGGGGTGTTGCAGGTTGAGCAGCAGTCGCGTAATTTTCTCGCGGATGAGTGCACCTGAATCGCGCGTAGGATGATCGGCATAGTAGGAGAAGGCTTCTCGCAGCGCAGGCCGTGCGCGATCATCAAGGTCGCTGTGTTCCAGTGTGCGGATCGCCGCGTCGATCACATCGCGCTGGCGGCTTTGTGCCAGAAGTTCCAGAGCCAGATAATACGCCTCAATCGGATCGCTGGTCTGGCGCAGTTGCTGGATATATTGACTGTCTTTTTTAGCCAAATCGCTGCCCTCGTTCAGCACGGCGGGCAAAAATGTCGGTGATGCTGGCCTCGCTGGTCACCGGAACCAGATCAAACCAGACATTGGGGTATTGGTCGGCAATACGTTCCTGCATGTCTTCTTCGCCATCCGGCGGTGTGATGATGGTCACAGCCAGACTATATTCTGAGGTGATGTAATCCACCAGTTCAATTCTGGTGGTGATAATCGGTCGAAACTGCTCCCAATAAGCCTGGGTGCTGTTGAGGAACCAGCCGGTATCCAGACCGGGGGCGAGGATGACAATATGAAAATCGGCCTGTCCGTGGATCGGGCCGGGGCCGGGCACCGGTATTTCTTCAGGAATTTCGCCTTCATAATAGGGATAAGGTATCGGACCGTCGAATACGGGAATCGGTGGCACATTGCGGAGGGGGGCGTTGCTTTCGCGTAAGCGATGTACCGCGAGAGCCTTTCCCGGCTCAAAGTAATCATCTTCCTTCCACAGACACACACCGAAGAACCACGGCGGTGCGCTCTGGGCAATCCAGTTGAACATGGCGACGGTGCCCTCCGCCTGACTTTCATGCGTGTACGGTGGATAACGATCATCCTGCTGATAGCTGACCGCATCGGTAAAGGGATAAATACCGCCTTCTGTCCCCAGTACAGGCACGATCCGTGTGCCGAAAAGCTGGGTGCAACGTTCATTGAACATGCGCCCCATCGCCAGCAAGCCAACCGGATCACCGCGCGGAGTCAGTGGGGTTCCACCATAGACCGTTCTGCCGGGGTCGCTGCGCTGGGAAATCGGATCATAGGGATATTCAAAGTGCCAGCCGCCTTCATTGGCATTCTGTGTTTCTGGTGGTCGCGCGGTGAAAGCGCCGCCGCCGGGTTGCTCCTGATAATAGTGATTCAGGATATAGGGATGCGTCGCGCAGTAAGCACCATTGGCTAAAATCCAGCGGAAGCGCTCATAGTGATTTTCCGCCAGATAATTCAGCCAGGTGTCGTACCATAACACCGAGGCCGCATCCGGTGCGTCACTTTCCGCCAGCGCGATAAAACCCGGATAACCGCCTACGCTGATGATAAATTCCGCCCAGTCCAGCCAGTTTTCAATCAGCGGAATCATGATGCTGCTGTTCTGCCAGTGGATGTTGACACCTTCCGGCCACTCAATCGGCAGATTGGGTTCATTATAAAACTCGAACCATTTCACACCGACATCAATATAAGCCAGGGTTTCTTCACGCATGGTGCTGTCCATTGGCCGCGCCCCCCAGCGGGGACGATACAGCCGTAAAACCGGGGTGATGCCCCGGTACAAAAACTCAATTGCATCATCCACATATTCTGTTCCCGCAGCATTCAGCTTGACCCAACCGGCGCGGATCTCGCTCCAGCGGTTAAATTCCAGCGGAGTAATCAGAACGCGTTTCACATGCAGGCCACGGGGGTTGCGTGACCATTCATATTCATCTAAGCGCATGGTTGGCCTTTAATTTCAGATTTTTCAAAATAGGCAAAGACTTTCCCTGACCCATTGCTTTCCACTCAAACTGTTTACCCGCCTGAATTGGTGATCGGCCCGGGGGTGGGGTAGATGGGTTGAGAACCCTCATCCTCAGTGGCTTCTTCTGTGTTTTGCAGATCAGGTTGGGGTGTCTGGGTGGGGATAGGCCGCAGAAATCCCTGCTCTGTGGGCGTGGGTGATGAGCCTTCCGTAGCGATGGGGCCAGATGTCGGTTGCAATTGTTCGCTGGTCGCGGCGATGGTAGGTATGGGAGTTGGCTTGAGTGGAATGCCAAACGGCTGATTGGTCTCCGCGCGACGATCCAGTTCAGCCTGCGTATCTTCGTAGAAGTCATGCACAACCGGGTCAAATACCGCTTTCGGTGAAACCTGCGCCAGCTCGACACCCAATTGCGCGACCCGATCTCGCCGCGCAATGACCGTCACTGCAATGGTGAAATTCTCCGGGATAAAACGCAGCAGCGCAAAATCATTAATCACAGTGGGGAAGAAACTCAGCCAGTACTGACGACCGGCTTCGTAAAACCATTCTGACCCCAGGTTAGGGGCAATGAGCAAAAAGTGGTAGTCCGGTAAAGTATCTTGAGGCATGGTCTGATTATAAATGGACTTTTGAGAAATTGAAAACCGTTGATAAATGGGTCACAATAAAACGCTGCTGGTGTGGAAAATGATTTGGCTCACCGCGGCTCTCTGTAAAAAGGATTAATTCATATGGAAATCGGCCAGTTAGCGATTTTTTTACTTGTCGGTCTTGGTGCTGGCGTGCTTTCCGGTATGTTTGGTATCGGCGGGGGCGTGGTCATCGTGCCAGCCTTAGTGTTGCTGGGCTTTCAATTTAAAGAAGCGGTGGGTACGTCACTCGGCGCTTTGTTGATGCCAGTGGGTATTTTCGCTGTAATTGCTTACTATCGAGCGGGTAAGCTCAAGTTTGACATTGCCATCTGGATTGCGCTCGGCTTGATTTTTGGGGGCATTATCGGTGCGCAGATCGCCACACATCTGCTGGATGGGGATGCACTCGAACGGCTCTATGGTGTGTTTTTGCTGTACACGGGCTGGCGTTTTGCAGAACCGCGCAAATGGTGGCGGCAGTGGCGCAACCAGACCCCGGTGCCTAAAGAACCCGAAGAAGTGACGACTGAACTGCCGTGGTATTATCTGCTGCTGGTAGGGCTTACCGCTGGTGTTCTGGCGGGTATGTTTGGCATCGGCGGTGGCGCAATTATCGTCCCGGCGCTGGTCGGCCTGCTGAAGTTTGATCAGCATCTGGCGGTGGGGACTTCGTTGGCTTCGCTGTTATTGCCGGTTGGATTAGGATCGGTCGTCATTTATTATCAGGATGGCAATCTTCAGCCAGCAGCGTCAGCAATGGTCGCGCTGGGTCTGTTGATTGGCGCTTTGGGTGGTGCTCGGATTGCGCTGGGTTTACCCGCCAAGCAGGTCAAGCAGTTGTATGGCATTTTTCTGATTATTATTGCGCTGCGTTTTATTCTTGGTGATAGCCTGTTCGTTCTGCTGGGCGGTTGATTGCGCGCTTGGCAGGGCAACATTACAAAATACGAATCTCCTGCCCAAAACCTTTTTGACTTTTGATGCCAAAGTTGAGTTAAGGTAGAATGAAGATCGCGGACAGTAATTTGTTAGGGATATGATGATAAATCCAAAAACAGTAGTTGTGCTGCCTACCTACAACGAATCTGAAAACTTGGCGCTCATGGTTGAGGCGTTGCTGGCCTTAACGGTGGATAATCTGCACATTCTGGTGGTCGACGATAATTCACCGGATGGAACCGGGCAGATTGCCGATAATCTTGTGCAAGAGCATCCCGATCAGATTAATGTGCTGCACCGCACCACGAAAGAAGGTCTGGGCGCTGCCTATATAGCCGCGTTTGATTATGCGTTGAAACTGGGTGCAGATTACATTATCCAGATGGATTGTGATTTCTCGCATCAGCCGCGTTATATCCCGCAAATGGTCGAGGCAGCAGCACGTCATGATCTGGTGATTGGCTCCCGTTACGCGCGCGGCGGTGGCGTGGATGAAAGCTGGAGCTTTTATCGTAAAGCCCTGAGCTGGTTTGCCAACCGCGTGTACGTCAAGACATTGTTGGGGGTACCCGTCAATGATGCGACCGGGGGGTTTAAACTGTGGCGGCGCCAGACGCTTATTGGCCTGGACTTGAATCGGGTGCGTTCCAATGGTTATGTTTTCCAGGTTGAGATGACCTATATCGCCTGTCGGTTGGGCTATCGTGCCACCGAAATCCCGATTTATTTCCCTGACCGGGCGCGTGGAAATTCCAAAATGGATACCAATATCGCTGTCGAAGCAGCAGTGCGAACCTGGCAGGTGATGTTACGCCATCACAGCCTGAACCCCAAGATGCGGGCGCAGGAAGTCTACAGCTAACGACTCAGTGAATCGAGATGACAAAGGGCGGTCGGCATGATCGCCCTTTTTTATTACCTGTAACAATTTTGACAATAGTGCCGCATGGCTTACAGTAGACTTTGATAAGCTTAGGCGCTATACTGCTGGCGCTGATGACAGGCAGCGAGGAAATTTGATGGCCGAAATTATGCAATTCGTGCCGGTGTTGATTGTCGGCTTTGCCGCCTCACTTGGACTTACGCCCCTCTCCCGCCAGATTGCTATGCGTCTGGGTGTTGTAGACAAACCCAACAACCGTAAGATTCATCTGGATCACAAACCGTTAATGGGCGGTATGGCTATTTATCTGGCGCTGACCGTGGCCGTATTGTTATTCAGCCCGCCACGTTACCTGCGTGAATTAGGTGCGGTGCTGGCTGGAGCGACTTTACTGGCATTAGTCGGTCTGATAGATGATCGTTATGGCCTGTCTGCCCGTATACGCTTCATCGCGCAGACTGTTGCGGCTGTCGGGCTGGTATTGGTGGGCATGCGCATCCAGTTGTTTGGCATCCCGCTGCTGGATATCCCGATCACCCTTTTATGGGTGGTGGCCATCACCAATGCGGCTAATTTTATGGACAATATGGATGGCCTCACCGCCAGTATGAGTTCGGTGGCAGCCTTCTTTTTCATGGTTATCGCCTTTACACAGGAATTAAGCCTCGTCAGCATTTTAGCGGCGGGCGTGCTGGGCAGTGCGCTGGGCTTTCTGGTGTATAACTTTAATCCTTCCAGCACTTTTATGGGCGATAGCGGGGCGCTGCCATTAGGCTTTATCCTGGCGGTGTTAGGGATTAAGCTGCAATTTGACCAGGCATTTTCGGTTTTATGGGTTGTGCCGATTTTTGTGCTGGTGCTGCCGGTGTTTGATATTAATCTGGTGGTCTTTACACGGCTAGCTGAAGGCCGCTCACCGGGAGAAGCGGGTAAAGATCATACCTCGCATCGTTTGATGAGTATCGGCTTCAGCCAGCGCCAGACTTTGCTGCTGTTGGTAATGGTGAATGGATTGTTCGGTGTACTGGGGCTGCTGGTCAGTGCGGCACCTGCAGAGATCGCGGTGCGTCTGGCTGGTTTTGGTGTGCTGTTGTTATTCGCGCTGTTTGTCTTTATGATGTGGGTGCGCCAGCATTATCAAAAGAATACGATTTCAAAACCAGCGGAAATCGCGCAGATCACCGAAGCGCACTAGCAGCTTATTTCAATTTTTGTGGAGGCCAGATGACCGAAACATATGTCGTAACCGGGGGCGCAGGCTTTATTGGCTCCAACATTGTCGAGCGCTTGCTCAGGGATGGGCATCACGTGCGCGTGGTCGACAATCTGATGACCGGGAATTTAAATAACCTGGCTCATCTTTCCGGTTATGAACTGCATCAGGTCAGCATTACGGATAAAGACGCATTAGATACCGCCTTCGCGGGTGCCGACTATGTGCTGCATCAGGCGGCGTTACCCTCAGTGCCGCGCAGTGTGGAGCATCCGCTGGAAACCCATGAAATCTGCGTCACCGGCACGCTGAATGTGTTGATCGCCGCGCGTGATGCCGGGGTCAAGCGCGTGGTTTATGCCGCATCTTCCTCCGCGTATGGCGATATTGAAGAAACTTATAAAGTTGAAACACTGGTACCAAAGCCGCTTTCACCCTATGGGGTCGCCAAGCTGGCGGGTGAATATTACTGTAAATCCTTCACCGAAGTCTATGGTTTAGAGACGGTGGCGCTGCGTTATTTTAATGTGTTTGGCCCCCGTCAGGACCCGACTTCGCGTTATTCGGCTGTCATCCCGTTATTTATCACCAGCATGATTGACGGTGAGCGCCCGACCATTTATGGCGATGGCCTGCAATCGCGTGATTTTACGTTTATTGATAATGTCGTGCATGGCAATCTGTTGGCGGCCAAAGCGCCGGATGCCGCTGGACAGGTCATGAATCTGGCGACGGGTGTCAGCATTTCACTGTTGGATTTGAGCAGCAAGTTAAACACACTTATGGATACCGATCTTGAACCGATTCACGCCCCAGAACGCCCGGGGGATATTAAGCACTCTCTGGCGGATATTACGCTGGCGCGGCGGTTGCTCAACTATGAACCCATCGTCGATTTTGAGACGGGTCTGAAACAAACCCTGGACTGGTATGTCAGTAAGAGTTAATCCCTTAAGCGCGTAGTTCATATTATGAAAG
>JBBSQD010000157.1:0-14386 GCA_038258185.1 Aggregatilineales bacterium
ACAGGGGCATGTCCAATGACATGCCCCTACAAGGATAGCGTCAGCGCTGGCAGATGGCAATACGCTTACAACCTACCTAAAAGTAAAATTGAGTGAAGGGACATGGCATGCCATGTCCGTACCAGATGAACTAAAGTCAAAATCGATACTTACAGCGGACGATTCTGGATAAAGTTCACCAGCGCCAGATTCGCATTACAGTCACCGGGGAAAGTCACCTGTACGGCCTGCGAAACCGGTGTGCCGCCGGCTGATTCCAGTTGGACATAATAGGTGCCGGTGTTGATTATGGTGCCGACGGGCTGTTCCCAGCCAGAGGGGCCGTAATTGGTATTGCTGGCCGTGTTCTGATACAGCTCCAGATTATCCGGGCCGCCATAGATATGCACCCGTAACGGCGTGGGCAGCGGATTTCCGCCCATATCAAAGACCTGCCCGGCGATGCCCTGCCAGGCACAGCCAATCGAGGTGTTGATATTAGGCACATACAGCACTTCATTGTTGCGCAGATCAAACGGGAATGGCGATAACGTCGGCGGCTGGGGTGTGGCTGATTCTGCCGGGGTTTCGCTGGGAGTCGGCGTAAAAGTAAAGGGCGGCGTGGGTGTAGTGGTCGGTGTGAAGGTGGCCGCTGCGGTAGTGGTAATCGTCGCGGATGACGTCGGCGCGATAGTTTCAGTCGGAGTCACGGTGGGTGTTTCCGTCTGAGTCGGCGTCATGGTTTCGGTGGGGAAAAGGGTCGCTGTCGGCGTATTGGTCGGCGGCAGCGTGGGTAAAACCAGCGCGGTCGGCAAAGCAGCAGCCTGGTTTTCAACCGTGGGTGCCGGGCCGATCATGCGCGAGATCACAAACAGAATCCACAAAAATGAAAGAACGAGAAAGACCAGACTGATGATATTGTAAATTCGTGCAGTGCCTCGACCCATAATGCCCCCATGATTTCAGGTGTGCTGATGCGCCGATAGATACAGCACATCAGCTTGATAACTGGTTTATAGTTTAATTATGCCGCAAATCGCTCGATGGTAGCGTTGGCGATTTCCCCCTGCAACCAACGCTCGAACGTGATCTGTGCCAGCAAGGGTAATCTTTCTTCTGGCACCGGGCGTTCTTCGCGCTCCAGCACCTGAATGACATGATAGCCCAGACGAGTCGGCACTGGCCCGGCGATCTGCCCCGGCTCCAGCGAAAAAGCCGCCTGGGAGAGCGATTCCTCCCACAATTCGCCTTCGGCGAACCAGCCCAGATCACCGCCCTGTTCGCGGGTGGTCACATCCTGCGATGTGCTGGCGGCTAATGTCGCGAAATCCTCGCCATTCTGCATGCGTCCCAGCAGATCAGTGGCTTCCTGTTCCGTGGCGACCAGAATGTGACGGGCATGCACCTGCAGCACATTCTGCGGCATGTCCTGTGTAATCTGGTCACGGAGTTTCCCGGCCAGCAGCGCCGCCCGTAAGCTCTCGCGGTACTGCGCTTCGCTAAAGCCGTTATCGGTTAACCACTGTTGCCACGCTTCATCACTTTCCACCAGTGACCGGCTGAGATTAAACTCGGCCTCGATTTCGTCATCGGTGACGGTAATCTGGCGGGTGGCGGCGGACTGTTCAATCACCGCCTGTTCGATCAAGGTGTCCAGCACACTGGCGGCCAGCGCGTTGGGGTCGGCGGCGGCGACCTGCTGCTGCGCCCGCGCCAGTTCCTGCTCAAATTCTGGCATTGGAATATCAATCGTGTTCACACGCGCCGCAAGGGCGGTTCCATCTGCGGACACGGCCTGCGCCACGACTTCGGCAGTCGGGGTCGCGTTGATTGCATTATTTTCACCGGGGTTATTCGCCGGATTGGATTCAAGCACCTCTGTGGGTGGCACCTGTGCCGCTGGCGCAGCCTCACCTGAGCAGGCCACCAGCCCGAAAACCACCAGACAGAGTATTAAACGAAAGCCATTTACAATAGACAACCACTAAACTCCTTAACTATTTGGCACACAAGGCGCAGCCCTCATTATGCTATCGCGCAGCAATTGAGGCAAGTCAAAGCTTTAATTGCTATAATCGGTGTGATGGTTGGTTAGGATGGTTGTGAATTTTGAGAGCAGAAAGAATTTACTCTCTCGCCCCCTCACCCTAAATCCCTCTCCCACAAGGGGCGAGGGACTTGAAAAATTTCTCCCCTCTCCCCTAATAAGCACAGCGAATGGGGGTGGGAGCACCATTAGGCAGGCTGCGCACAGGGGTCGGGGATGAGGGAGAAGTAACTAACAGTCTCTTGGAACAACAACGCACAGCCAGCAATCAGAGTATAATTTTCATTGATAAGTTCTCCACAAAACTAAAGGAGCCGCAGCGATGCCGGGATGGGATAGTTTTGACGCTTTTCTAAATGAAGCAAATCTAGCCAGCACCGATGAGCAGCGCCAGCAACTGGTCAATACGTTATTGAGCGAGCAGACGGTCTGGCCCTGGATTAACGGTCACTTTGCAACTTTTATTTACAGCAAAGTGGGTACCGAAACTGCGGCGGTTAACCTCGACACCATCAAGGGTGACCCACCCTTCGCGCCGATGACCCATTTACCCGGCACGACGCTGTGGTATGTGACGCTGGAATTTGCCGAAGACGATCTGCTGGATTATATGCTGGCGATTGATGACCCGCTGACACCGCTCAAAGGCGAAACTGATCTGGTAGGGCGCGTGAGTAAATACTGGCAGGTTGACCCGCTGAATCCGTTGCAGATGCAGACCGCGCAACTCAATGTGTCTGTGCTGCGGATGCCGGACGCGCGCCCCTTCCCGGACTGGGCGAAAATGTCCGCCGTAAAGCGGGGCAAGGTCAATCAACACACCATCAGCAGCCGTCAACTGGGCTTTGAGTCGCGCACTTTATGGGTGTATACGCCGCCGGAGTATGACCTGAACCCGCACGCGCAGTATCCGCTGCTGATTTTCCTCGATGGTCAGTGGGCTATCGGCCCGCTGCAAATCCCGCAGATTGCCGACGCGCTGATTAAGCATCAACAGATGGAACCGCTGCTGATCGCGATGGTTCAGAGTGGAACCCAGGAAGAACGCTCGAAAGAGTTTATCGCCAATGACCGCTATTTTCTGTTTTTGCTGACGGAACTGCTCTCGGTTGTGCAGGCGAATTATCACGTGGACTCCAGCAAGATGGGTGTGGGTGGCGTGGGCCTGAGTGCCGACGCAGCCGTGTATGCCGCTCTGAAAGATCCGACCGCGTTTACCCGCCTGATGATGATCTCGCCATCGCTCAAAGGGCGCGGCGATGAAGAAAAACTCAATGATTATCTGCCGATGTTTGACCGCGCAGAGGAGAAATTGCCCAAACGCATTTTCCAGTCGGTTGGACGCTACGAAATGAACTCGCGCTTTCTGAAACCCGCGCGTACGCTGTCGGAGAGTCTGCGCAGTCGCCGCGAACTGGCCTATCGCTTTATTGAGGTGGGCAGCGGTCACGGTCTGGTCAGCTTTAAGGCGGTGCTGCCCGAAGCGCTGGCCTGGACTTTCCCCTATGAAGCCGAGCCTGAGCCTGAAGACTAAGCCTCTGCGATACGTTATTTAACCCCTAACCCCGGCCTAAGCGGCCACCCCTTCCCCCACCCTAAAGGACGCTTCGCAGAATTCGGGGGAAGGGCAAGGGATGGGGGTCTACACAAACAACCTCATCTCTTCATCCCATTAAACACTTGCCACACAGACGCGCGTCCATGAAGTTTGTTTTTGCCTGCACAAAATGCTTGACTCTGACGCTGCGTGATAGTTTAAGATGGTCATGAGTCAGGAGGCAGGGTTGATGTACACCGTCAAGAGATTATCCGACATGGCCGGAATCACCGTCCGCACGCTGCACTATTACGATGAGATCGACCTCTTAAAGCCGACGCAGGTCGCGGATAACGGCTACCGTTATTACGATGATGCTGCCCTGTACCGTCTGCAACAGGTGTTGTTTTACCGCGAGATCGGCCTGGAACTGCTGGAGATCAGGGACATTCTGGACAGCCCGGATTTTGATCTGGTGTCGGCGCTGCGATCCCATCGGGATGGGCTGCAAGCACGAATCAAGCGGTTAAATAATCTGATTGGCACCGTGGACACGACCATTATGCATTTGACAGGAGAAGTGGATATGAGCAAGAAAAGGCTGTTCAGCGCCTTTGATGACGAACAACAAAAACAGTACCAGCGGGAAGCACGGCTGCAATATGGGCCGGATACGGTGAATACGTCGATCCGGCGCTGGAACAGTTACAGTGAATTGCAGAAAAAGGTAGTCATGGACGAAGGCGAGCAGATTTATCAGGACATGGCCGATCTGCTGGAAGCGGGGATCGCCGCGCAAAGTCCGGAAGTCGCTGACGTGCTGGATCGTTGGCAGGCGCATATGCGTTACTTCTATGAGCCGACGCTGGAGATTTTGCGCGGGCTGGGTCAACTGTACAGCAGCAGCCCAGAATTTATCGCCAATTTCCAGAAGCTGCATGCCGACTTGCCAGATTATCTGACTAAGGGCATTGAGCATTATGTCGATGAACTGGAATATGCCGAGATCGAGCGGATGCTGGCGGCAGATGCAGACCAATCGGCGAAAGGTTAATCCAACCGGGGCACATTCAGAGTAAGCAGTGCCCCGGTGATTCAATCCGAAAATCAGGATTTTGGATGGCGGCGGCGGATTTTACCGTCGCTGTAAATATGCGTTTCGTGGGTTTTGGCATCGTTTTTGGCCGCGACTTTATACACCTGCTCGACCAGCCGATCAATGTCGACTCCGGCGGCGGCACAGGCGTTAATCACGGTGACGAACACATCGGCGGCTTCCTCCGCGATGTGATTTTTATCGGTTCCGGCCTGAGCCGCCTCGATAAATTCTGCGACTTCTTCCTCGAATACGCCAAGGTGCTCATTCAGCGAGTCAGGCGTGGGTTCGACATCAAAGCGTTTCAGAAATTCCTGTGACGACCGGGCAAGGTCGCGCAATGGGTCAGTGTGCGTTACGGTCAATGAATACTCCTTAGAATCTATCCGAAAAATAGTACATCATGACAACAAAAAAGATAAGCAAGAAAAACATCGTGGCGGAAATTTTTGAGAAAGAGTCCGGGCTTTTCCTGCGGTGTGTTCCGCGATTTACGAAATTACCCGAATCCTCTTCACCTCTTACCCATAGGGAGATCACTAGCCACTTGTTTTCCTCTGGAATGGGTTTGCCAATAGCATGCACTTTCGCACCCATGGCCTTACCAATAAATTTGATTTTCCCATCCTCCAGGTTGTGCATCGCATTCGGCTTGCGCATGATTTGTATAATCATGTCTTCATTTATTCTGCGTAGATCCATCCGTTCTCTGGCGTGTTTAGTGAATACCACTGTTTGGTGATTGATTTTGGGCAGTTCCTGCTTCATTGAATGAACTCCATAATTTGAATGACGATTTGCTTTGATTATGATTCTATTCATCCAATATGGCGACTGCCTTAATTAGCATCGGGTTTTTAACGCGGAACAACGCTCTAGTCAGTCTGTTTCAATGTCGTCTGTTTTCAAGCTTAAGGTCGCAACCACCGGATCATCATGGAGACATTCCCCATTGTCAAGCACGGCTTATGGCTCTTATCGCACAAAAGACACTATAATAAGTATATACGATGAAATGGCGGGAGTTAGCCCTCATCCTCGTCATCTCTCAATGTAGGTAGCGTGGTGAATCCGCCACTTGCTGGGCTCATGGGGAGTAGGAAGAAAGTGAATAAGATGTATATGAAGCAAACGATAAGCCGTCAAATAGGCTATACAGTCCGCGAAATCGCAACACCAGAGTCTGCATTCGATTATTGGATGCCGGGATGTGATGAAAAAGAATTACTTAAAGTAGCAGAGGATAACGGTTACTCTTACTTTCCCGTCAAAGAAGATGGTCTTATCAATGGTATTATGACGGTCGATTCTTTGAAGTCTGGAGAAAGGGAAATTATGCCCTTAACATCAGATTGGCTGATTGCGGCTGATACCCCGATTTTGCATCTTCTGGAGTTGTTTGCAGAAGATGACACCCGCAACTTCTTCGTACTCAGTTCGAGTAAAGTTATGGGGATGGTATCTCCCGCTGACCTAAATCGCATTCCTGCACGTGCAAGTGTATATCTGCTCGTTGCTCACTATGAAACATTGGTCACGGAGTTGATTCGGCAAGAAATTGGAGAAACAGACGAAGCAATCAGCCGTTATTTATCTGAAAAAAGTATTGAAAAAGCACGGGAAACTCGCAATAAGAAGCGCTCCAAAGACCTTGAGTTACCACTGATTCGCTACGTAAACCTGTTCGATCTGGTTGAAATAGTCAAACAGCATGATGAACTTCGAGACCGATTAGAGTTTGAGAGTAAAAAATCAGTCGATACCATGAAATTCGATATTGTCAGAAATCCTGTTGCACATCTGAATAATCTTCTCATCAATTCTAAGGATGACATTAAGAAAATCAACGATGATTGCAATAAGATTATTGAATACAGTGGAAAAATTTCACAAATTCTAAGTGATACGAATAGATGATCGAGCCGCCGCAATCCGCCGCCTGCTGATCCCTCCGTGGCGCATCCCGATAGAGAATGATGCTACAATGAAGGCAATAGATAGAGGAAAGCAATATGGCACTCAACCTTCAAAATTCCATTTTTGCGGAATTGGCAGATTTTCTGGCAACCCAACCAAGCTTAGAAGAGCTGGCTGATTATAAAGTTGCGTCGGAAATACAGCAGTATATTGATGATCTGCTAGAACGAAACCGTGAAGAAGGGCTGTCTATAGGGGAACGACTGGAATTAGAAAAAATTCTGACCGTTGTTCAGGTAATGGATTTAGCCAAAGCAAAAGCACAACTCAAGCTGGCAGGTAAAGCATGAGTTATATCCCATCAGAATTGCGCCAGCTAACATTGGAGCGATCTGGGGGCTGTTGTGAATACTGCCGCTTACCGCAGAGTAGTGGCACAGTGAGCTTTCATATGGAACACATCATCGCCCAATCACACGGGGGCTTAACGGATGCGAACAACCTCGCGTTAAGCTGTCCGATATGCAATCATTATAAAGGCCCCAATATCGCCGCCGCTGATCCCAAAACGGGTGATCCTACGTTCCTGTTTCACCCCCGTCGCGATACATGGGAAGATCATTTTTCATTGAGCGGTGCCAACCTTGAATCTCATACGCCAGAAGGTCGAGCGACAGCGTTTGTCCTGCATTTCAACGATCAGCCTCGCATTGAACAGCGTAAAATATTGATTCAGTTGGGGAACTATCCCTGCCAGAAACAATAGCAACTTATGCCCATCCCCGCCCAAAATGACTTTATGCTCACCCTTTTTGAAGCTGCTCGTGAGGATCAAAGCCTCACACGCTCCCAGATCATGTTCTGGCTAGCGCAGCGCTTCGTGACTGAATCCGTCACCTGCCCCATAATCGCTCCTTAAGATGTTTGCGAATGGATCAGCGCCAGGTGTGCGCTGACCGGATAATGATCCGAGCCGCCAGTAGCTGGCGCGACCTCTGCGCTGAGGACTGTAAAATGCTGATCGTAAAAAATCAGGTCAATGCGGCGGTGCGGCGGCACCCAGCGCAACCAGTCCGGCGCGGTGGGTGCCGCTTCCTGTCCCCAGGCGGGATTGGTGAAGCCCATGCCCCAACCCGCCACATAAAATGCGTCGTTATAGCCCGCACGGATAATGCCCTGATAATCGCTGCTCTGATCGTTGGTATTGAAGTCCCCCAGCAAAATGCGCGGTTGGGTATCCGTGGCGGCCTGTTGTACGATGTAGGCGATCTGCTCGCGCTGGATCATCACATCGGGTGGTCGCCATGACTCGGTGACGGGCTGCGGATGGGCATTATAGAATATGATTGGCACCCCTTCTAGATCAATCAGCACCCGTTGCAGGCGCAGACGAGTCGGCTCATACGGATAGGAATATTCCTCAAGGATGGGATAGCGACTGAGCAGGCCATGCCCATCATAGCCGTTTTCGTGCGGGCTTAACGCCTGATAGGGATAGGCTTCGATAAGGTGGGTTTCCAGCGCGGCGGCAGCTTCAATGCTCAATTCCTGAAGCGCGATCACATCCGCATCAAGCGCGGCAATCACGGAAATTATCGATGAATTTTCGTCTGACAGACGCGCCAGGTTATAGGTGGCGACCGTGAAAGTCGGCGCGTCAGCGGGTGCGATCTGTGCGTTGGGCAGATAAAGCGGCGCATAGCTGACGAGCAGCACGATCAAGGCGGGCAGGCACAGCAGCGCAACGCGTACTTTTCGCAGCAGCAGACAGGCAAGCAGCATCAACGGCGCTAACAGGAGCAAAGGCGGTAAATAACGGTTGCCGATTGCCAGCAGAGTCGGCTCACCGAATAGCAGACGCGCCAATAAAAACAGGCTGATCGCGCCGCCGTATAGTCCAGCCAGCAGCGTGAAAATTTGTGAGAGACGCTGCGCCATTAATCCGCCAGCAGGTAACGTGTATCCAGCAGTGTTTCGACCGCCTCACCATTGCGTTGCTCTAAAGCATAGCCTTTGGCGTGTCCGCGTGAACTGATGACCGCTTTTAGCTGACCATCGACGAAATGACCGGCAGCGCCATCGTCAAAGGCGTAACCGGCCTGCATCTCACCGGAGGCGATCATGCGCAGGAGTGCGGGGCGACGATTGGCCTCACCATCATAATGTGGCGTGCAACTGGCCGGGATAAAACCGAGACAGGGTAAGGCGGTCATGCGTCCGGGGATGGAGTCGGTCATGCCCTGCGCAAACCAGCAGATCGCCCCAGCACTGACTCCCGCCAGCACAGTGCCATTTTCCGCCGCCTGCCGCAGAGTTTTATCCAGACCCCACTCGCGCCACAGGGCCAACATCGACTTGGTATTGCCGCCGCCGACATAAATGATCTGCTGACTAAGCAGAAAGTCGGCCATATCCGCCGTGTGTGGCTGAAAGAGCGACAGATGCGACGGGCGGCAATCGAGCTGGGAAAAGGCGTTATAAAAGTTGATGATGTAATCGCGCGCTTCACCGCTGGCCTGACTCAGAAAGCAGACTTTGGGACGCTCCACGCCGGTTTGCGCAATCACATATTCATCCAGCGCCAGATTGTCCGGCTCCATCGAGAAGCCACCGCCACCCATTGCGATAATTTGCATCGTTTACCCCTGTTCAGAATGATTTTGCAGCACAGTATAATGGATAAACAGGCTGCACTCTACACTTTAATGCCTTGATGCGCTATATTCAGCAAACACAAAAATAGCACACTTGTTTTAGGGCAGCACAATCCGACTTTAGGGAAAAAATCATGAATATCGAAGACGTAAAACTTATGTACGAATACAACTACTGGGCCAACAAGCGCATTTTCGACATGGCGGAACAAGTCTCCACCGAGCAGTTAATGAAGCCGAATGCCTTCAGTTGGGGCAGTCTGTTTGGCACGCTGGTGCATACCTTAGATACTGAATACGGCTGGCGCGAGTTGTGCCAGAACAGCACCATCACGTTTGACCTGACCCCGGCGGATTTTCCTGATCTGGAAGCGGTTCAAACACGCTGGGAGGATGAAGAAGCGGCCATGTGGGAATATCTAAACAGCCTCAATGATAATCAGTTAAACGGCGTGATCCGCTATGAGGTGGAAGAAGGCACGCGCGTACGTGTATTGTGGCATTGATTATATCATGTGGTGAATCATGGCACACATCATCGCAGCGAAGTGGCGGTTATGCTGACCGATTTCGATCAGTCACCGGGTGAAATCGACTTCACGATGTTCTTAAACCAACGGTAGCCTTACTTGAGGCACGCCTCTAAAAAGGTCGCCACTCGTCCGCGCTGGGGAGGGACTGCATAAACTTATCATCATTCCCCACCCACGCCATGATTCCGGTCAGGCTCATCCAGTGGGTGATGCGGGCCATATAAGCGGGTGAATAGGGCAAATCCTCCGACAGCCACCACATCACATTGCCGATGACGTTTGAAGCCATATGGTTGGCGATTAACCCGGTCGGCAAATCGGCATAATCCGGGGCCTGATTGAACGCGAGTGTCACATGCTGGACAATATAATGGCGCAGCCGCTGTTGAATGAGGGCGCTGATTGAGCCGGTCATCAGGCGCTTGTATAGGGGGCGATTCTGTGCCAGAAAATCGAACAACACCAGATCGGGCGGGGTGGCGCTAAAATCAAGGATATGATCATACCCCGACACTGCCTCAATCGACTCTTTCAAACTCTGATAAATATCCTCCATCGCGTCCAGCAGCAGTTCTTCTTTGGTGCCGTAATGCCGGTAAAAGGTGACGCGGGCTGTATCCGCACGATCGGTAATCGCCTGGATGCTGATTCCTTCAAACGGCTGTTCCGCCAGCAAAGCTAATAATGATTGCTGAAGACTTTGTCGGGTTCTCTGAATGCGTTTATCCATAAATGTACACCTGTCTATTATGTTACACAGGCACTGTAATCCTTCTTGATTATGATACAGATTGTCGCGTATCATACAGGTATGACCGAAAACAGACAAGAGAAAAAAGCCATGACTACATCTGTTATAAACGATATCACCTTACCTGAGCCACCGACCGCGCAGGGTTTACCCATTCTCGGAAACGCACTTCCGTTTATGACCGCGAACGGTCTACCGGTGGATTTCATGCGGAAATCAGCCGCGCAATATGGCGATCTCGTCCACTTTAATGTCGCTGGTCGCTCGATGTATCTGGTATCGCATCCTGACCTGGTGCATGAAGTGCTGGTCAAACGCGTCGCGGAATTTCATAAGCCGGGTGTCGCCTCGGAAAAAGCGCTGGGATTAGACCGATTTTTAGGCGACAGCATCCTGACGGCGGATCATGACGTATGGAAGCCACAGCGCAAACTCATCCAGCCGCTGATGCACACCAAACACATCTCGAATTATGCCGGGACGATGGCACATTTTGGGGCGCAACTGCTGGATCAATGGCAGGACGGCGCCGAGCGCGATATTCACGCCGATATGATGCAGGTGACGATGTGGATTATCGCCGAAACCATGTTCGCAATGGATGTCAGGCAGACTCCGGCGCTGGAAAAGGCCGGTCACGATGCGCAGGCAATCACTGTCGCGGATTTAACGTCACCACTTCCCGCATGGCTCACCCCGAATCGGGATCGTCAGGCGGATGAAATCAATGTGGTGCTGACGGAACTGGTCGAGCGCTTTATGGCGGAACGTCGCGCCAACAGTGGCGAAGAACGTTACGATCTGCTGTCACTGCTGATGGCGACCAAAGATGAGGACGGCAACGCGGTTTCTGATGAGTATGTGCGCAATAACATTCTGACGCTGTTTTTTGCAGGGCATGAAACCACCGCCAACACACTGACGTGGGCGTTTTATTATCTGCATCAGAATCCGCAGGTGGTGGAGGCGTTGCAGGCAGAAGTGGATCGCGTGCTGGCTGGACGTCTGCCGACGCTGGAGGATTTGCCCAATCTGCCGTATACCGCGATGGTCATTAAAGAGACGATGCGGATCGAGCCAACGGTGGCGGCTTTCCCGCGCTACATCAAGGATGATATGGAGCTGGGGGGATATCGGCTGAAAGGCAACAGTATCGTGTTTCTGCCACCAGCTGTTCTGCATCATGATCCGCGCTGGTGGTCAAACCCCGGCCAGTATGAGCCGTCGCGTTTTAGTGCAGAGAATGAGCCGAACATCCCGAAATATGCGTATCTGCCGTTTGGCGGTGGCCCGCGTGTGTGTATTGGCAATCACTTTTCGCTGATGGAAGCGCAGATCCTGCTGGCAGTGATTGCCAGCCGTTACGCGCTGCATCTGGTGCCGGGGACTCAGGTCAGGCCGCTGCGTCAGGTGACATCATCACCGCAGGGTGGCTTGCCGATGCGCCTCGAACAGCGCTAGTTGGCGCAAAACGCAGCGCACGATTTGTGCAGCACCTAGTTTAACGTACGGACACGGCATGCCGTGTCCGTACCAGAGAATTTTAGATAGATTGATCTACGCTGGTCCAGAATGTAGCAGGCAGTTCATCTGTAAAATCATCGCTGATCCAACCCTGGCCTTCATGCAGACCCAACACCCGCGCTGATGGCGCATCCACTGTTTCTGCTGAGGCAATACGGGCTACAGGAGCTTGTCCACGAGTGAGCAAAACTTCTGTGTGGCTATTCAATTCTCCAAGCAGTTCTTCCAGTGTTAAATGGGTTGTGTCCAGGTCAATTTTTTTGGTGACCATTGCCTGCATCCTTTTTTGCTTATTATACTCCAGAGACTGGCTGATTCAGTTTATTTCTGTAGCATCTGTTTTCAGGCTTGAGGGGCATACACTGGGAGATATTAGACAAGGGCTGGACAGAAGCCCAGCCCTTGATGTTGTGGCGTTCAGAGTGACGGTCTAGAGGTCGATAACCTGCAGTAGCATGGTGAAGGTGCCATCGGCCAGTGAGCCAATAGCGAAGGCAAAGTAACCTTTACCGCTTTCCAGCATCATGGACTGCGGCCCAAAGATGACCGTATCCGTGCCTGCGGGGGCCAGCCCAGCCGTGTAAGAACCCGGTGCCAGTTCAGTGACGACTTCATCCCCATTGGAAAGCGGGCCTACACGAATCTGATCGGCTGTGCCGGGGAAAAGCAGCGCATCCACAGCGGGTGCAGCGGCCAGATGACGAACGGTAATGCGCGCATCACTGGTGGGGGAAACGTTATTCTCGAACAGACTCAGGGTGGGGGTGCCATTTTCCGTCAGATGCGCCACGGCGGTCACATTCTGACCTGCGGTGAAGCCCAGACGGGCGGAGAGTGCCGGATTAGCCGGATCACCACCGGTGGGGACAATAACGAGATCAGCGAAGACCCCGGCTGGGCCAACCAGTGGGCCAGCGATTGTGCCGGGTTGGAAATCCGCGACAAACAGAACACCATCCACATAGATATCTACGGGCAGATTCGGAATACCATGGACCACATAGGCAGTCACGGAGTCGGACGCAGATACCGACCCAAATGACATGAGTACCACTGTCAATACCAGTAACAGAACGATAAATGATTTACGCATACAATACTTCCCTTATACTTTACTTATTAAGCTAAATACGTATTCGAACGCCGCTATACAAAATACCGTCTGTGTATGAGTAGTTTCTGAACGAGACGTGAATATCGTATATGTTTGAGGCATATTACAGATTTAATGACAGGCTGAAGCCAGTTCAGAATACGAGGATCGCGGACAATCCAGACCTTCACGCAGCACCAAGACACGCACTGATGGCGCATACACTTTTTGCTCATCACACTTTACAGATCAGATGATTCAGTCTATTTCAGCATGGGCTTCGGTTTTCAGGCGTAATTGGGCATACACCGGGCGATGATCGGAGCCGCCGCTGTCCGGCCACACCTGCGCCGCGAGTGTTTCAAAATCCGCGCTGTGGAAAATATAATCCAGCCGCAGAATCAGCGGGGTAAAGCCGGGCAGACGCGCATTCACACGCGATTGGGGCAGCGCATAATCCGGGTAGGTCAGGCCGGGATCGTCTTCAAACGGATACAGATCGCGGAAGGAATCGATGTACGACCCGGTGATATGGCTGTAATCGTCCGACCATTCCTCCATGTTAAAATCCCCCATGAAAATGACCGGATCGGTTTCTGTCGAGACAGCTTCCAGCAGCAGGTCAATCTGCTCACTGCGGACGCTGGAATCGTAGCCGGTGTTGCCGGGGCTGGTGGGATGCACCACGTAAATCACAACAGGCTGCCCATCGAAATCAATTGTCGCACGCAGCATTTCGATCTCATCCCCCGGCCAGCGCTCGACATCCAGCAGCGGATAGCGGCTCATCAGCATGGTGCGATTCGTGTCGCCAAATTCGACGGTGGTACGGTAAGGATAGAGCGTGTTGAAGAGGGTATCGATGACGCCCACCAGTTCGTAATGCGTCTCCACCGTGCCGACCACATCCGCCTGAGCGGCGCGCATCACATCCAGAATGGGCTCGACGGTGTTCTTTTCCATGTGCAGATTATACGTCAGCACCGTCAGTTCCGTGGCGGGTAGAGTCGGGGTCGGGGTGGGAGTCAGGCCAGACAGAATCAGCAGCAGCATGAAAAAAGTCATTCACAAATGTCCTGTATTCAGGTCAGATCAGGGTCACTCAGCAGGTGGGTTCAGCAGCAGTTGAGCGCGCACCGGACGATGGTCTGAACTACGACTTTTGGGCAGGACATCCACTTTCAGGGCGCGAATCGCCTGGTTGTGGAAAATATAATCCAGCCGAACAGCCGGTTTTACAAACCACGAAATAACA
>JBBSQD010000158.1:0-14317 GCA_038258185.1 Aggregatilineales bacterium
CCTGCCTGGGGTCTTCCAGATCGGCAAATAGGTACTGTATGCTGAATTCGTCCAACGCTTTTTCTCCATCTTTCCTCAGTCTTTCTCATTTTGACTCAGATGGTGTTCTTTTTCATGCGTTAGCCCTGACATTTACAGGGCTTTACGCTTGTCACCCCCCGTATTTCAACGTACAATGAAATACTAAAGCCCTGTAAGTCAACCTACCCTCAAGGAGGGTTTTGTGTCTTCTTTCAAAATAGTTGTTACCGGGCCTTTCAATTCCGGTAAAACCGAATTTATCAAGACGATCTCTGATATTCCGGTCATATCCACTGAAAAGAAAATCACCACTGAGGATAGCGGCATCAAATCGGAAACCACCGTCGCTATGGATTATGGCCGCACCCTGCTGGGTACGGATACTCTCTATCTGTATGGCACACCCGGCCAGACGCGTTTCGACTTTATGTGGGAAATTCTGTCTGGTGAGATGGACGCGTTTATCGTGCTGATCGACAGCACAGATACTCCCTCTTTCCCGGACGCAGCCGAACTCATTGAGGTCTTTTCTGGTTTTGTAAATGTGCCGCATCTGGTTGTCGCCAACAAGACCGACCTGGACGGCGCTGCCCGTCTGACAGAAGTGCGCCGTGGGACAAAATCCGGTACAGATGTGACGGTCATGCCGTGTGTCGCAACGCAAAAATCCAGCGTCCGTCAGGTTCTGCTGCAACTGGTCGAACTGCTCAAAAAGCAAAATCCCACCGAATAAATCACCCCCATGAATGTTGAGTATTAGAATCTCAGGCCGGATTGCATAATCTGGCCTGTTTGCTTATATGCTTTATACGTTCCATTGACACTCCTCTGACACAAAAAGCCTAAACTAAGTTTGTAACAAAAAAACTGTTTGAGGAGCTATCAATGAGTAAAATAGTTGGTATTGATCTCGGTACAACAAATTCGGTCGTCGCTGTTTTGGAAGGTGGCGAACCGGTAGTGATTACCAATACTGAAGGTAATCGAACCACCCCATCCGTTGTGGGGTTCTCCAAGAATAACGAACGGTTAGTCGGGCAGGTCGCCAAACGTCAGGCGGTCATCAACCCGGAAAACACGGTCTACTCGATCAAGCGTTTTGTCGGTAAATCCTACGATGAAGCGCAGGCCGAAGCTGAACGCCTGTCTTATGAGGTGGTTAAAGGCCCCAGTGGTGATGCACAGGTGAAAATCCCGGCAACGGGACGTAACTACACACCGCAGGAAGTCAGCGCGATGATTCTGGGTAAGCTCAAGAAAGATGCTGAAGCCTATCTGGGTGAGCCTGTCACCAAGGCGGTCATCACGGTTCCGGCTTACTTCAATGACAGCCAGCGTCAGGCTACCAAGGATGCCGGTAAAATTGCCGGTCTGGAAGTCCTGCGTATCATCAATGAGCCAACCGCCGCATCACTGGCTTATGGTTTAGACAAGCAGGAAACCGAAACAATCCTGGTCTTTGACCTGGGTGGTGGTACGTTCGATGTCTCGATCCTTGAAGTCGGTGACGGTGTGGTCGAAGTGAAAGCGACCAGTGGTGACACCCATCTGGGTGGTGACGACTGGGATGATGCCATTGTCGACTGGGTTGCTGCTGAATTCAAGAAGGAATCCGGTATCGATCTGTTACAGGATCGTCAGGCACTCCAACGCCTGAAAGAAGCGGCTGAAAAGGCCAAGATTGAGCTTTCCAGCACAGTGCAGACCGACATCAATCTGCCCTTTATCACCGCAGATGCCAGTGGCCCGCGCCATTTGCAATTGACCCTGACCCGCTCCAAGTTTGAGCAGCTCAGTGCGGACTTAATGGCACGTCTGGAATCGCCTTTAACCCAGGCGCTTAAAGACGCGGATATGAAGAAGGAAAGCATTGATGAAATCGTAATGGTCGGGGGTTCTACACGACTGCCGATGGTTCAGGATTTCGTCATGAGCAAGCTGGGTAAAACACCTAACAAGAGCGTAAACCCGGATGAGGTTGTCGCTATCGGTGCGGCTTTGCAGGCCGGTGTACTGGCCGGTGAGGTCAGCGACGTGCTGCTGCTGGATGTGACACCATTAAGCCTGGGTGTGGAGACAATGGGTGGCGTGATGACGGCACTGATTGAACGTAATACCACTATCCCGGTACGCAAGACAGAGATTTTCTCAACTGCGGCGGATAGTCAGACTGCGGTAGATATCCATGTGCTTCAGGGTGAACGTGCGATGGCAGCCGATAATATGACGTTAGGTCACTTCCGTTTGGAAGGTCTGCCAGTCGCGCCGCGAGGTGTGCCCCAGGTTGAAGTCGCGTTTGACATTGATGCTAACGGCATCCTCAACGTGACCGCTACCGATAAGGCCACCGGTAAGGCTCAGAAGATTACCGTAACCGCTTCAACGAACCTGTCTGCCAATGAGGTGGAGCATTTGGTGAATGAGGCGAACCAGCATCAGTCTGAGGATGAAAATCGTCGCCAGTTAGCTCAGGCGCGTAATGAAGGCGATAGCCTGCTCTATCAGGCTGAAAAGTCATTGAATGATCTGGGTGATAAAGTCCCGGTCAATGATCGGGCGATGATCGAAGGCCAGATCCAGACATTGCGTGATGCACTGCAGCAGGAAGATATCAGCGCTATCCGTGCGGCCAGCGAAACGTTGCAGAACACGACCTATGCGCTCTCACAACAGATGTCCGCAGCCAGTAACCCCGCTGATGGTGGTGCCAGTCAGCCGCAGGCACATCCCAATGAGGATGTGGTTGAGGGTGAATTCACCGAAGCCTAAAACCAAAAGCAGCAATAGTATGACAAACAAAAAACAGCCCCGTGTATCGGGGCTGTTTTTGTTATCTACTGAGGTGTTTCATCCGTCAGAAGCTCGGCCTTCAGGTTGGCATAAGCCTCTTTGAATTCCGCGAGCATACTCTCTTTTTCATCAGCAGAAAGCTCACTGGCCAGCACTGCGTTTAACGCGATCTCTTCCAACTCTTCCAGACTCAAGCCTAACTGCTCTACAGCCGCCAGATATTCGTCTGTAATGGAAGTTCTGTAAAGACTGGGCATGTCGGATGTGAGTGTCAGCATAACGCCTTCATCGTAGAGTTCCCGTAAAGGATACTCACTGTATGAATCGACCAATCCCAACCGCAGTGCCCCACCCATGCTGATATTGACGGGCAACTTGCTTTCATGGAGGGAACTGAGCAAATCCGGATTTTCCACAATGCCCCACCCGCCCACAATCCGGCTCGGACTGAGGTGCTCGATCACACTGGCGACACCGTCCGCACCCAATTTCTCACCAACTGAGGGGAAACGGGCAATGCCTTTTTTCTCCGCAGTCTTGAAAGCTCGTTCAAACTGGCCCACAGGTTGCGCATCTTCTTTGCCAACCAGACCGATCCCCACGATGCCAGCTTTACGGGCAGCGGCTGTAGTGACCCAGCGGGCAATTTCATCAGAGCTGCGCGGATTATCGCGCGGCACAGCCATAATCCAGGCCATGCGCACACCCCAGGCACGTTGGGCACGATCCCGGCCATCATTTAATGCAGTCAGTAAAGACTCAAACGTAAAGCCATTTTCAGTGAAGATGACTGGATTGATCGTCACTTCAGCATAACGGACATTTTGTTTAGCCAGTGACACACCCAGTTCGTAAACCACATGGGTGAGATCATCAGGCTGTTGCAGCCACTTGCTGATAACCTGAATCAATTCATGAATACGATTGTAATCGGGTTCCCGAAGCAGTTTAACCCATTGATTAAAGTGCTTGAGTTTGTCCTCAACTTCGTTTTGCTCGGCAATAACAAGAATGCGATCTTCCTGGAGCGCACCTTCCAGCCGAATATCCAGTTCGACCTTGGGCATTTCACGGATGAACTTCTCAACGGACATAAACTTACTTCCTCAATTCCGATTATCTTCTTCATGTGGGACAGACTTTTTAGCACCATTGCTGCTTTTAGCGGGTGTCTGTTCGCTATGTTCATGCTCTATAGCGGCGCTGATAAACGCCTCGAATAACGGGTGCGGTCGGTTCGGTCGGCTCAGAAATTCCGGGTGAAACTGGCTGCCCAACATAAATGGATGATCGCGCAATTCAGAGATTTCCACCAGATTGCCATCCGGGCTAAGGCCGCTAAAAACAATCCCGTGTTCCTCAAAGGCTGCCCGATAGGTATTGTTAAACTCAAACCGGTGCCGGTGCCGTTCCTGAATTTCAGCAAGGTTTCCATAAGCCCGGGCGGCGATACTATCCGGCTCAAGGCGACAGGGATAGGCACCCAAACGCATAGTGCCACCCATATCTGTGATCGCACGTTGATCCAGCATCAGATCAATCACCGGGTTTTGGGTATGAATGCCAAACTCAGAGCTGTGCGCGTCTTCAAGATCAAGCACATGCCGCGCAAAATCGATACACATCACCTGCATGCCGAGACATAATCCGAGGTAAGGCAACTTTTTTTCGCGGGCATAGCGTGATGCTAAAATCATGCCTTCGACACCGCGCTCACCGAAGCCACCCGGCACTACGATGCCATCGAGCTTTTCAATTTCGTCCCAGCCCTTGTCTTTTTCCAGATCGCCAGAGTAAATCCAGCTAATCTCAAGCTGACGTTCCTGATCACTGGCGGCGTGATAAAGCGCCTCGCGCACACTCATGTAAGCGTCGTGCAGCTCGACATATTTACCGACTACGCCAATGCGAATCGGTTCCTTAGCAGAGCGCATACGGCTGATCATGCCGCGCCATTCGCTTAAGTTAACTCTGGTTTTTTCCAGTTCAAGCTCTTCAACGAGGTAATCGCCTAAACCAGCGTCTTCCAGAATAAGCGGGACTTCATACAGCAGATCATTAGTCACCAGCGGGATAACCGCTTCTTCATTGACATCGCAGAAAAGCGCGATCTTATTGGAGACTTCCTGACTGACAGGATAATCGGTACGGGGAATAATCACCTGGGGGTGAATACCAATACCGCGCAACTCACGCACACTATGCTGGGTGGGCTTGGTCTTCAGTTCGCCGGTTGCGCCGATATACGGCAGGAAGGTGACATGGACAGACAGCGTATCATTGCGGTGCAATCCCATCCGCATCTGACGGATGGCTTCCAGAAACGGCTGGCTTTCGATATCGCCCACTGTGCCACCCACTTCGACCAGCACCACATCGGCGTTGTTTTCTTTGCCGACTAAAGCAATCCGCCGCTTAATTTCGTTGGTGATGTGCGGCACAACCTGAATAGTCGCGCTCAGATAATCCCCACGACGTTCTTTGTCAATCACATGGCTGTAAACCTGACCGGCTGTGATATTCGAAGCGCGCGTGAGATTTTCATCAATGAAGCGCTCGTAATGCCCCAGGTCAAGATCCGTCTCGGCACCATCAGCCGTTACGAACACTTCCCCATGCTGATAAGGGCTCATCGTGCCGGGGTCAACATTCAGATACGGGTCTAATTTTTGCACGGCGACTTTGAGTCCACGTGCCTTCAAAATACGCCCAATAGCAGCTAACGTCACGCCCTTGCCGACGGAACTCACTACCCCACCGGTACAAAAGATGTATTTTGGTTTTGGCATAGTACCTGCTTACAGACTACTTAACATACAAAAAGAATCGGCGGGGAGTAAGCATAAAAGTTTAGCTCCCCGCCGTAGAAATGGCTAACGATTAGTCGCGGGTAAAGGTGAAGTTGTTTAATCGGGCTAGATGAGTTTTTCCAGATCGCTGGCTGTACGGCGCATGTCCAGGAAGATTAATCCCAACTTGGCCCCTTCACGAACCAGGGTTGTCAAAACCGCTTCTTCACCGACAGACATCAGGATGACGTAACCACCGTCACCACGGATATAAACCTGATCGAGAACGCCTCGGCCCAATTCACCAGAAATACGCTCACCGAGCGAAATCATAGCAGCGGACATCGCCGATACGCGATCTTCCTCAACACCCGCCGGGAACGACGAGGCCATGATGAGGCCATCTACACTCACTACACCGGCCCCTTCAATCTCTGGGGTTGTTGCTTGCAGATCGCGCAGACGATCAACCATCAATTCTGTCCGCGATTTTGCCATTTTACACTCCTCTCAAAAAGTGCCCCGGGCAATGGGCCGGGCAGAAGATACGCGCTAAGGGGAAACAAGTCAATTGTTGTGTTATATGAGACTAGGATTATCACTATCTTATTATACTAGACATGAGGTAAACAACAAGTCAACAAAAATCCCAACGATGTAAATCTATCCAGGCTGTTCACAAACCTAACTTCCGCTATACTGTGGGGATAACAGCGCCTATCAGTAGGGTTCACAGCGCGATTTTGTGCCATAATTCAGACAGATTGATTTGAGTAAAGCAGGTCGTATGCCAGATTATCCACAACAAACCCGCCCCTCTCTTGACCGTACCCGTCAGGTTAACATTGCTCAGGATGTTGCTGAGCGCATCTCCCAGAATGTCAGCCAGATTATTATCGGCAAACGTAATGAAGTCCGCCTCACCGTCCTGGGTTTATTAGGACAGGGACACGTGCTGATCGAAGACATTCCCGGTGTCGGTAAAACCATGATGGCTAAGGCACTGGCCCGTTCCATTGGCTGTACCTTCAGCCGTATCCAGTTTACGCCAGACATGCTGCCGTCCGATGTGACCGGTGTGTCTTTGTTTAACCAGAAAACGCGCGAGTTTGAATTCCGTGCAGGCCCGATTATGGCCCAGGTTGTGCTGGCGGACGAGATCAACCGTGCCACACCCAAAACCCAGGCTGCCCTGCTCGAAGCGATGGAAGAGCGTCAGGTCACGGTTGATGGTGTGACTTATACCCTCGAAGAACCGTTTATCCTGTTGGCAACTCAGAATCCGATTGAATACGAAGGCACCTTCCCATTGCCTGAAGCGCAATTGGATCGCTTTCTGATCCGTATCCAGTTGGGTTATCCCAGCCCAGCGGAGGAACTCAGCGTGTTATCCGCGCAACAGTATAAGCACCCTATAGAGAATATGCAGCAGGTCGTCAGTGTGCAGGAACTCCTTGCCGCCCAGCAGATGATCCGCGAAATTTACGTGGCCGATGAAGTCAAGCGTTACATCATTGATCTGGTAACCGCATCACGCCAGCACCCGGATGTGTATCTGGGAAGCAGCCCACGTGGCTCACTGGCCTTGTTCCGCACATCGCAGGCCCGTGCCGCGATGGCAGGCCGTGATTATGTGATCCCCGATGATGTCAAAGCTCTGGCCGAAGTCACACTTGCCCACAGAGTCATTGTTGGCCCGGCAGCCCGCATCAAGGATATTTCTTCCCGCACGATTATCCACGATATTCTGGCGAACATCCCTGTACCCGGCGCCACGCTGAGATAATCGCCCGCCATGCCGAATCGTCGTAATACTGTATATCTCCTGTTGATCACCTGCTTATTAGCGGGTCTGTTCACAGGCCGTGCCTTTTTCTTCAATCTGGCCTATTTATTTGGTGGACTGATTATCATCTCATTCATCTGGGCATGGACATCTGTGCGCTGGGTGTCGATCAGTCGGCGTACCCGCGCACGTCGGGCACAGGTCGGACGCAAGCTGGATGAAGCCTTTATGGTGCGCAATCAATCCTGGCTGCCCAAGCTGTGGTTAGAAATTGTGGATCACTCTACCCTGCCCGGTCATCGCGCCAGCCATGTCGTGCCTGCTCTGAATGGCCGCAGCAGTTATCGCTGGTATGTCGATACTTTGTGTCAGGTACGCGGAGAGTTTCAGCTTGGCCCGCTCACCCTTGTGAGTGGTGATCCGTTTGGTTTGTTCACGCTGCCCCGCCGTTTGCAGCCCGTCACCAAAGTCACCGTTTATCCGGCAGTGGTGCCTATCAATCATGTCGAGCTTCCCGGTGCTTTACTTTATGGTGGTGAAGCACAGCGCCGACGTTCTCAATACACGACGTCTAATGCGTCCGGCGTGCGCGAATATGTCAACGGGGACAGCTTCAATCGCATTCACTGGAAAACCACCGCACGCCGTGACCGCTTAATGGTCAAGGAATTTGAGATTGACCCCATCGCGGACATCTGGCTGTTTCTTGATCTTTCACCGGACTCGCTGGTGGAGGATTTTAACGTTCGCCGCACGGGGCCGGGTGGCACCATCATCCCCACCCAACCCGGCATACCCGCCTCAACTGAAGAATATGGCGTGGTGATTGCGGCCTCGCTGGCACAGTATTTTATCGAGCTGGAACGTGCCGTAGGCTTTGTCACCTATACGGCACAGCGCCAGATTCACCAGCCGGAACGTGGATTACGCCAGATGTCGCGCGTCTTCCAGACTTTAGCCACTGCTCGCAGTGTTTCGCCCTATACGCTCGCGCAAACACTGGCGCTGGAAACACCCTATTTAACCCGTGGCACAACACTCATCGTCGTTACTTCCTCGCTCGATGAGGGCTGGGTCAGGCAGGCGCAAATGCTGGCCGGAAGGCATGTGCAGGTGATGTGCATTCTGGTGGACCCGCAGTCGTTTGGTGGTTTAATCGCTTCGGAGAATATGCAAGGGATTTTACGACTGGCAAAAATTCCGACAATCGCCATTCGCAAAAATGATGATCTGTCCGCCGCGCTCGGCCAGCGCCCCATTTAAACAGGCCACGCATACTCCCAGAACTGATACTCTCCGATTAAATCAAAACTTGCTTGCTCGACAAATTTAATCGCAGCGGCTTCAGCCAGCGGAATCACCGCACCCACCAGATCAAGCTGCTGTTTCTGGCGCGCCTTTAGCGCTAACGCAAAATTGTCCGGGCTTAAGCGCCCTTCTACCCAGATGCCGCGATAGTTGAAGGTATGCACGGGAATTAAGTGATGACCTTCAGCGTGTTCAGATGGCAGGCTTAAATCGGCAGCACAGATATACAAGTGACACACCTGCGGATTCAGGGTGTAGCCGCAAGCAGCAAATGTCCGCTGACTGCTGACATTAGCAAGGGCTACTAATCCTCTCGCCACTTCTGCGCCCATTGATCGCCCCGCCTGCGTATTCGCCATCAGCAGTTGCCGCGCAATCCCCCGTCGCTGATAGTCAGGATGCACCCCAATGAGATCGAGCTCCCAGCGGCGTTTGCCATCTATCCGTAGCGTCAGGAAGCCATCGACAAAGCCCACCAGCTTATCGTCACAGAGGGCCACGTGTGTGCTGTGATCATCCTGCTGGATAATCGTCGCGAGATAATCTGCTGTGGTGTTTTCATCCGGCCAGATGCTGGTTTTTAACACAGACAGTTCAAGCGCCATTTCAGGGCGTGCCGGTTCTACAGTGATATTCATCGGATTTACCTTTATTTGTGCAGGTCTTTCAGCTATTATGGGAGCGTAATTTGCATAGTTAGGTTAGGTGGAATTTGCCAGACGCTGTAAAAATACCCGCTCGTAATCGCTATCTTTATGTCGCCGTTTTTATCAGCGGTATGACCACCCTGGCAATCGAGTTTTCGGCCTCACGCTTGCTTGGCAATGTTTTCGGCACCAGTAATCTGGTCTGGGCCAATGTCATCGGCCTCATCCTGCTCTATCTCACCGTGGGCTATTTTATCGGTGGCCGCTGGGCAGACCGTTCGCCGCATTTCACCACCTTCTACAAAATCATGATCTGGGGAGCCTTCCTCAGCGCACTGATACCAATTATTTCCCGGCCAGTTTTGCAGGCCGCCGCTGCTGCTTTTGTCGGAGCTGAAGCGGGTCTTGTCTTAGGCTCGTTTCTGTCGGTGCTGATTCTGTTCTCAATTCCGATTACTCTGCTGGGTACAGTCTCGCCGTTTGCCATTCGTTTAGCTATCGTCGATCTCGAAAATGCCGGTAAAATTTCTGGCCGCATCTCCGCTATCAGCACACTGGGCAGTTTAACAGGCACTTTTCTGCCGGTGCTGATCATTATTCCCGAACTGGGCACCTTCAAAACGTTTATTTTATTTTCCGGCATTCTCTATACTGTTGCCTTTATTGGCCTGTGGGCTTATCAGCCTCAGCAGGCCATCCGTACCCTGTGGATGCCCGTTGTGATTGCCATCCTGTCACTTTTGCTGCTCAGTGGCCCACTGCGTCAACCAACAGCCAATGCCACTCTGCTCTACGAAGATGACAGCGCCTACAATTATATTCAGGTGCAGGAAGATGCCAACGGCTATCGCTATCTGTATCTCAACGAAGGTCAGGGTATCCACAGCCAATGGCACCCGGAGATTTACACCTACCGCCGCACATGGAGCTTCTTCCTGACAGCGCCCTATTTCAATGCACCGCCCTACTCACCGTCTGAGGTGGACTCGCTGGCCGTGATTGGTTTAGCAACCGGCACGATTCCCCGACAGTACATCAAGGTTTATGGGGATATCCCGATTGACGGTATCGAAATTGACGCCGGTATTATCGAAGCAGGCGCACAGTATTTTGATATGAATGCGACCATGATGCCAAGTTTAACCACCCATGCCGGCGATGGCCGTTACATCATGCACCAGCTTGACCGCCAGTACAGCGTGATTGCGGTGGATGCTTACCGTCCGCCTTATATTCCCTGGCACCTTACCACTGTCGAATTCTTTCAGGAACTCCAGACACATCTTGCGCCGAATGGCGTGGTCGCCATTAATGTTGGCCGGACATCCAGTGATCGTCGTCTGGTCGATGCCCTGACTGCGACACTCTTGCAGGTTTATCCCAGCGTCCACGCGATGGATGTGCCGCTGTCGTTTAATACGGTTCTTGTTGCCACCAACCAGCCCACCCAAACCGCAAATCTCGCCGCGAATCTGGCCGATTTAACAGCCGATGCAGACACCGATCTGCGGAATGCACTGGATTTAGGCTGGCAGTCGATGGTTCCCACCGTCGCGTCCGATCTCGTTTTCACCGATGATCATGCCCCGGTTGAAACGCTGGTGGACTCACTTGTGCTCAACTTCTTATTCTCCGGTGGGTTAGACGAACTTGGAGGTTCCAATTGACAGACCAGCAGGTTCTGAACATTCACAGTGAACCGTTAAGGCAAAATCACGGTTTCTTAAAGATTGCTTTAAGAACATTCCTTACAATCGCTTTTCCGATTTTGATTGTGCTTATCATCGTTCGTTTGATTATGACTCCCGTGTTTCTGTCGCTGGAATATAATCGGTCAGATTTCCCGGCAGATTTTTACGGGCTGACGCGTGAGCAGCGCCTGGAGTATGCGCCCTTTGCCATCGATTATCTGTTTAACGACGCGGATGTGACATTTCTGGGTGATCTCAATTTCCCGGATGGCTCGCCGCTGTTTAATGAGCGTGAGCTACGCCATATGCGTGATGTCAAAGTGGTTACGCAGTATGCTTTTGGAATAGCGCTGGTACTGGGTGTCGTGTATGTCGCCGTATTGGCTTTTCTCTGGCAGCGCGGTTGGCGCACAACCATCCGTCAGGGGTTATTTTCGGCCAGTTTGCTCACGTTAGGGGTTATTTTTGCGATTGTCTTTGTCGCCATTTTGAACTGGGAATTTTTTTTTACCGCATTTCACACCCTCTTTTTTGAGGATGACACGTGGTATTTTGCTTATTCCGATACACTGATTCGCTTGTTCCCGGAACAATTCTGGTTTGACTCCGCTTTGGTCATTGGTGGAATCACTACCCTCATCAGTGTCATGGTCTTATTCGTGACATGGCGCTGGAAAAATCAGGAGATTAAACCCTTTGACAGGCCTATATCGCAGTGATAAGCTTGGCATCGAAGCCTGAAGCGGACATAAAGATTGATGTTAGGGCGTTTTCGTGCGGTTACAAAATGGATCACACCGGGTATCGGAGTCAAGCGCTGGTTGCTGCTCCTGTTACTGGGTAATTTCCTGTTTGCGCTGGGGTTATCCTACATTCTGGTGGAGCTGCGCATTCTCGGTGGTGACTCGCTCAGCAACGTCTGGAGAGAAGCCTCTATCGAAATTATCGCCGGAGCAGTTCTGATTATGGGCTCTCTGGTGATGCTGTCGCGCAATATACTTGCGCCCTACCGCAAGTATCAACGCGGTCAGGTTATCGATATGATGTATGCACACAGCAAGCGCCAGCGCGGTCTTAAAGTCGTCGCGTTGGGTGGCGGCACTGGTCTGCCAGCAGTGCTGCGGGCGTTAAAAACGCATACGGGCAACATCACAGCCATTGTCACAGTGGCCGATGATGGTGGCAGTTCAGGGCGATTACGGCGTGAATTAGGCGTATTACCACCCGGCGATCTGCGCAACAATATCGCAGCGCTGGCCGACGATGAAGATCTGATGACTCAGCTTTTTCAACACCGTTTCAGCACGGGCGATCTTGGTGGTCACGCGTTTGGTAATTTATTTATCAGCGCGATGTCGAGTGTAACTGGCAGCTTAGAATCTGCCCTGACCGAAACCGAGCGGGTGTTGAATATTCAGGGGCGTGTCTTTCCGGCGACCCTTCAGGATATTCAACTGGTCGCATCGGTGCGGCTGCCCGGTCAGGCTGAACCGGTCATTATCGAGGGCGAGTCGCTCATCAGTGAAGCGGGTGGCCGCATTGAAAAAATTGGCTTAAATCCGGCGGATGTCGAAGCCTATGCCGAAAGCTTGCAGGCAATCTTAGAGGCAGATATTGTCGTTCTGGGACCCGGCAGTCTGTACACCAGTATTTTACCGAATCTGCTGGTGCAGAGTATTGCTGAGGCATTACGCGCGACTCATGCGCTGAAGGTCTATGTCTGCAACGTGGCGACGCAGCGCGGTGAAACGGATGATTATACCGTCGCGGATCATGTGATGGCGCTGGAGCAGCATATAGGACGGGGTGTTTTTCAGGCGGTGCTGGCGAACAATTTCTATCCCAGCCTGAATGCTGGCGTGAACACCCGTTACGTCCAACCCGCACCGGAGCATCACGAGATTTTTCAGCGCTATGATGTGCGGTATACTGACCTGACGGATTCTGACCGCCCCTGGCGGCATGACCCGGATAAACTGGCGCAAGCCTTATTAACTTTAAGCGAGAAAGAGAAAACAGGTAACGGCAATCGTTCCCTTTTCTCCGAAGCAAATAAACCTGTTACCATGTGAATGATTTTTCCACATATCCATAAAGGAGAACCAGTATGGCAATTCGTGTAGGCATTAATGGTTTCGGTCGCATTGGCCGTCAGGTACTAAAAGCCATCAAAGACCAATATGGCAGTGATATTGATCTGGTCGCGTTTAATGATCTGGGTGATCTGGAAACGATGGCGCATCTTTTCCGTTACGACTCCAACTACGGGCGTTACCCCGGCAGTGTGGAAGTCAAGGACGGCGCGTTAATCGTGGACGGCGACGAAATCAAAGCCCTGGCCGAGCGTGACCCAGCCGCCCTGCCCTGGGGTGATCTCGGTGTTGACATTGTGATCGAAAGTACAGGGCGTTTCACCGATCGGGATTCGGCCAGCAAGCATATTCAGGCTGGTGCCAAAAAAGTAATTATCTCCGCACCTGCCAAGGGTGAAGACATCACCATTTGCCTGGGCGTGAACGAAGAAAAATATGACCCTGCCAATCATCATGTCATTTCCAATGCATCCTGTACCACCAACTGTCTGGCCCCGGCGGCCAAGGTCGTCAATGACAAATTTGGCATTATCCGTGGGTTGATGACCACTATTCACAGTTACACCAACGATCAGCAAATTCTCGACCTGCCCCATAAGGATCTGCGCCGCGCCCGTGCCGCAGCGCTCAATATGATCCCCACCACAACCGGTGCAGCCAAAGCAGTGTCTCTGGTCATCCCTGAATTGAAGGGCAAATTCGACGGTTTCGCGGTACGTGTGCCGACCCCCACCGTTTCATTGGTCGACTTTGTCGCCAATGTCGAGAAACCCACCACCAAGGAAGAACTCATCGCTGCATTTGAGGAAGCCGCCAACAGCGACAAAATGCGCGGTATTCTCGGTGTGGAGTACCAACCACTGGTGTCTATGGATTACAAGGGTGACAGCCGTTCCAGTATCATTGATGTCGACTCGTGCATGGTTATGGACGGGACTATGGTTAAGGTTGTGACCTGGTACGACAACGAATGGGGTTACTCCAACCGCGTTGCTGATCTGACCAAACTGATCGGCGACCAACTTTAAAGTCAGCGCAAACTTGTGTGAAACGAGGCAAGGTTGACCTGTTTAACCTTGCCTCTTGACCTTATGGAGAAACCGATGAATAAAAAAACAATCCGCGATGTCGACCTATCAGGTAAGCGGGTGCTGGTGCGTGTCGATTTTAATGTCCCGCTGGATGGCGCCAC
>JBBSQD010000159.1:0-14268 GCA_038258185.1 Aggregatilineales bacterium
ACCAGAATATCCCCCTCCTCGACTCCTGCTTTTTCAGCCGGCGAATCCGGGTAGGGATAAAGTGCAAAGTCGCCATTTTCATTACGGTAAATCTGCACACCCACTCCCCCATATGTCCCGGCCAGCACATCGGACTCGCTCTGAGCAACAGGTGGTTCAACAAAGAACGTGTAGCGATCTTCCAAGGAAGCCATCATACCACGGATAGCAGCGTATTCCCGCGTGATTTCGTCTGGTTGCTGGCGAAGAAAATGATTATCCAGTAAATTCTGCACTTCATCCAATAATGGATAGCCAGCTTGTCCACCCTGGTTTAGCGGAGCCGCAAAAGCTGCATTGCTACCGACAATATCGCGCATAAAGAAACCAGCGGCGAAAATAATCGCCATGGTAATGCCAGCCAGAACACCAAATATTAACGAGTAACCGATGTTGCGTTGTGTTTGTTTCAGATTTTTCATTCTCATCCGCTTGCATGTTTTCTCATCTAATGGTGAAATTGTAGCATCACCATAACCAAACACAAACACCACGTTAGTCATGCGCCAGTAACAAACACAGGAAAGCGAGATGAACTGTGACAAACGAAAAAATTGATTCGCCGTTAGTTTTAGTGGCCGATGATGAAGTTCATACCACCCATATGCTGGAATTGATTTTTGAGCGTGAAGGCTATCGGGTCGAAAGCGCCAATGATGGCATATCCGCGCTGGATTATGCTCAACGTCTCATACCTGACCTGATCTTATTAGATATTCAGATGCCGGGTATGAACGGCTTTGATGTGCTACAGGCTTTGCGGGAAAATCATCTGACAGCCAACATCCCCACTATTCTCATTACCGCCAAAGCCATGCGTCCGGCAGATATCGCCCACGGGCTTAATCTCGGCGCAGATGATTACTTAGCCAAACCTTTTGCTCCACTGGAATTAATCGCCAGGGCGGAAAGCAAGATGAAAGCCCGCCAGCTGGAAGATATGCTTCAGCGCCAGAATCAGGCACTGGAAGCCCTCCTGCGCGCCGGAGAAGAACTGAGCCAGTCATTAGCCGCCGAAGATCTGCTGGACCTTATTCTGTTTCTCACGCTGGACTTGCTGCCCGGTGATGTTGCGCTGATTCATCAGTACGATAGCGAAAATCGCATTATTGCTGAACGCTTCCATTTCAGCCAAAACGCACAAAATCAAAACTTTAATCGAAAAAAGCTAAAACTTAATTTTTCTCACAAACACTCCTCCATACTTTGGCCGGAAGATGAACCGGCCACAACGGACTTCTCCAGCGGGATGGCTATCCCCCTGGAATATAATAATGACCTCATCGGCATGTTGCTGATCGCCTCCAATTCTATTACTTATGATCATGACCTGATGCGGCTTTTTAAAGGTATCGGGCGACAATCATCATTAGCGTTGCGCAATGCCGAACTTTACGAAATGCTGTCAGATCATGCCGATCATCTTGAAGAAATGGTCAAAGCCCGAACAGCAGAATTAGAATCAGCCCAGCAAATGCTCATTCGATCTGAAAAACTCGCCTCGATTGGGCATCTTGCGGCCAGCATCGCCCATGAAATTAATAATCCGCTGCAACCGATTCTGCTTAATCTCGAACACATTATGGAAGATGCACAGGCAAGTGAGCCTGTGGATTTGCGCTCTGTAGAGAGTATTCAGGAGAGCATCGAGCGCATTACCCGCATTGTCAGCCAGTTGCTGGAGTTTGCAGGAAAACGCAGTAACGATGCGGATGTTCAGTATCTGGATATCAGCCGAGCATTGCAAACGGTGGTCAATTTGAATCGAAAACTGTTTGAACAGACGGGAGTGACGCTCAACTGCCAGTTAGACGAACTGCCGTTGATTTACGGCAGTCGTGATCAACTTGAGCAGGTGTTCATGAATATGTCGCTGAATGCCCACGCAGCCATGAAACGTGGCGATACATTAACCATTGAGTCAACAACTGAAGGGGATGAAATCGTCATTCGTTTTATTGACAGCGGCTCAGGTATTCGCGAAGATGCAATCAACAAAATTTTCGATCCCTTTTATTCCACAAAACCCACCGGGACAGGTCTGGGGCTATTTGTAAGTTATGGGATTATCCAGACACATCAGGGCACGATTGAGGTAGAAAGCAAGGTGAATGTTGGTACAACATTCACCATTCGCCTTCCAATTGATGCTAAAGAAGAATTATAGGACGGGTCGCCATGTCGCCTGGTAGGCGTGCTCATCGAGTTCGCCTGCCGAAAAGGCGACGGCATCACCCACCGGCACAGCAATCACATTATAGGTATAGTCACTGTCGCAATTCACCAGACTTACACCGACTGCTTCGATGTCGCTATCGACCAGAGTGCTGGTATCTGCCAGCGTATACATGATCTGATTCAATGATTCAGAGCGTTCCTGACCGTCACCGCTGCTGCATACCCCTACCACCAGCGTATTGCCTAATAAAGTTGGCGTGGCGCCGATACTGTTTTCGACAATATCGAATTCGGCCAAGGCTGCGCTCAAAGCAGTTTCCGTGTCGGCAGAAACCGCAGTGGTCGGCAGTTCACCCGCATCCAGCGATGATGCATCAGCCGTAGCTTCACCCCCCACATCAATAGTCGCCTGTTCTGTGGAGATTGCTTCCTGGCCAGCGTCTAAAGTGCTCACTGGTAATGTAGCCAATTGAGCAACAGTCGTTGCCGTTGGCGTAGGTTGATCGCCACCACCGCGCGTAAGGATTGCTAACAGGATGAGAATAACAGCCAGAATAGCGACAACTGCCAGTGCAGGCACAACCCAACTGTTGCTCCGCTGCGGGACTTCGTCGTCTACAACAACCGGAACTTCACTCGTTGTCTCCGCAAAATCAGGTTCCTGATCATTTTCATCAAAAATGAGTTCATCAAAGTCATCAATATCATCATCTTCAGGCAAATTAGGCAGCGTCGGTGGTGGCGAAATCCGGCGCATGGGACTTTGCGTTTCCTGGACAGGGACGAATTCATCAGATTCGCTTATGGCTGCTTCGGCCAAAGGATATTCGCTATCAAGCGATGCTAAAAGTTCTTCAGCACCCGGATATTCAGGATCCAGCTTTTGCACCATATTTAATGCCATACGGGCGGTTTCAGGATCATCAACGGCATGGGCATAAAGCCACCAGGCATCCACATTATCTGGTTCATCAGCCAATACCGGCTTAATAATAGCCTCTGCCTCTGCCAGATTATCATCTTCAATGAGGGCAAAAGCCTGCTCTAGGATCTGGTCTGTTGATTCACTCATGAATTTCTCCCGATTGACATCGTGGTGCGATCTGCCCGTTTAATAATATAGGCAGTTTACATCCAGTTGAGATAGCGTGCAACATCCGCGCAATAATAAAAAGACCCGCGTGAAAAACCGCGAGTCTTTATCAATGGTGCCCTGGAGAGGACTTGAACCTCCACCCCCGAAGGGACACAGCCCTCAACCGTGCGCGTCTGCCTATTCCGCCACCAGGGCAAAATTTCCGTTATTATACCTGTAGAAGGGTGACTGTCAATCCTTTTGCTGAAAGCGAGAAGTCAGGTGAAAATAGATTAATTTCTCTCAGCAAATCATTCTAAAGGAGTTGTGATGCGGATTGTTGTAGATGCAATGGGGACAGATAAGTACCCCACTCCCGATGTCGTTGGGGGGATTATGGCCGCAAAAGAGTTTGGCTATCAGATTATTCTGGCTGGTGATGAAAAACTGATCCGAACAGAATTGAGTAAGCATGACACGCACGATCTGCAAATTGATATTGCCCCGTCCAGTTCAATCATCACCATGACTGATAAACCGGCAACGGTAGGTAAGGCAAAACCGGATTCTTCCATGCATGTGGGGATGAATCTGGTCAAAGATGGCAAAGCAGATGCTTTTGTGACTATGGGCAACACAGGGGCGGCGCATGCTATCGCAACACTTTTTACCCTGCGCCGCATTCCAGGTGTTAAGCGCCCTGCCCTAAGTGGCATCTATCCAGTTGGCGGCAAAAATATTATCATGCTTGACCTGGGCGCTAACGCAGACGCAAAAGCGGAATGGCTCGCGCAGTTTGCGGTTATGGGTGGCATTTATGCGCAAAGCGCGCTGGGACTGAAAAATCCGCGTATTGGATTATTATCAAACGGTGAAGAAGAGGGTAAAGGCAACGCGCTCATCAAAGAAGCATCGGCGCTTATCGAGCAACTGCCGCTGAACTATATTGGCAATGTGGAACCCAAAGAAATTTTGCAGGCCAAAGTCGATGTCATCGTTGCTGATGGTTTTGTCGGTAACATTTTCGTGAAAACATTTGAGTCGTCAGTATCATTTTTTACGACTCTTGTCCGCGAAGAAGTTCGGCATGATGTGTTTTCCATGCTGGGTGGCTTACTGTTAAGGCCTGCCTTTGATCGAGTGCGGCGGCGCAGTGATACATTTGAAATTGGTGGCGCGCCCCTTTTAGGCGTGAATGGTGTTGTTATCATTGGACATGGACGTTCCAATGCGACTGCCATCAAAAATGCGATCCGTCAGGCTGGTATGGCCGTTGATGGTCATGTAATCGACGCGATCCGTGATGGATTACAGCCCATAACAACATTAAATGACACACTATCTCAAGAACGATAGGAGATTAACTCATGGAATTATTACGTAATGGCCGCCCTCGTGTAGTAATTACCGGTGTAGGTGCAATGACCGCTCTAGGGACAGCACCTGAGATGTGGGACAGCCTTAAAGCGGGAAGATCAGGGATTCGGCGTATTGAAACGCTTGATGTTTCACATGTACCTATCAAATATGGTGGCGAAATACGGAATTTCGACCCCACCCAATACATGGAACCCAAAGAAGCCCGCAGAATGGGACGTTCAGCACAATTAGCGGTCGCGGCGGCGAAAATGGCCGCTGAAGATGCGGGTATGACAGCGGCTGAGATCGAAAACGAAGGTGAGCGTGTGGGTGTCGTTCTGGGTACATCATTAGGCGCCCATGAAATGGCCGAGCAAAGCACGTTCAAATACAAAACGAATGGTTATCGCAAGCCGAATCCGCTGGCTTTGATCAATGCCCTGCCCAATATGCCTGCGCATTATGTCAGCCGTTTTCTGCGCACATTCGGGCCGCTGAATGCACCCTCTACCGCCTGCGCTGCCGGCACTCAGGCCATCGGTGAAGCCCTTGACCTGATTCGCGCTGGCCGCGCAGATGTCATTATCACCGGTGGGGTTGAAGCTGTTTTGCAGGATTACGCCCTAGCCGGCTTTGAGGCGATGAACGCACTCGCCAGCAGCGAATACAACGATAATCCAGAAGCGGCAAGTCGCCCATTTGACCTTAATCGCTCAGGTTTTGTATTCAGCGAAGGGAGTGGTGTGTTGTTTGTCGAAAGTCTGGCTCATGCCCTCAAGCGAAATGCGCGGATTTATGCCGAAGTTCTGGGTCACGCCTCTTCGTCGGATGCGTATCACATCGCGGCGCTGGACCCTGAAGGTCATGGCGCGATGCGTTCTATGCGCTGGGCGCTGGAAGATGCGCACCTGAATGCCGATGAGATCGACACTATCAATGCGCATGGGACCTCAACACAGGCCAACGACGCGATGGAAACACTGGCCATCAAACGTGTTTTTGGCGAACAGGCTTACAATATCCCCGTCAACTCGACTAAAAGCATGCTGGGGCACGCTCTGGGCGGTTCTGGCGCGATTGAGGCTGTCACCTGCACGCTCAGCCTGATCGAGAAAGTGCTGCACCCGACAATCAACTATGAAACCCCCGATCCTGATTGTGATCTGGATTATGTGCCGAATGAG
Source organism: Aggregatilineales bacterium (assembly GCA_038258185.1). Taxonomy (GTDB): domain Bacteria; phylum Chloroflexota; class Anaerolineae; order Aggregatilineales; family Phototrophicaceae; genus JAIOHN01. The sequence continues at coordinate 5,836 of JBBSQD010000159.1, forward strand.
GCCCGTCGTCTCCCCAGCCTGAAATATGTCATGTCAAACAGTTTTGGTCTGGGTGGCCAGAATGCTTCGCTGGTGCTCGGCGCCATTTAGAAAAATGCACATCCCTGTATAGTCTGACCCCGGCTTAATTTTAAGAGTTGGGGTCAATTCTGTATCTGCCCGATGCAAATGACGCTTCATGCTATAATGTGGGCAGGCTACGTCAAACTATTTACCGGGACGACTATGCAGGAACAACTGTTGATTATCGAAGCCCTTCTCGCACGAAGTGAAATTAAAAAAGCGGAAATGTTTGTAGCCAAACATCTTCGATCCAATTTATCAGACACAGAGCGGGCACAAGTTCTAATTTATCGGGCGCGGGCAAGGCTATTGAGCGCACGACCTGAAGAAGCCATAGATGACCTGCTGACCTCAAGAGCAATGCGGCCTGACATTTTTGAAGCCCCTGACATGATCGAACTGCTTGCCGACTCACACTTTGCCCATTTTGAGCTTGCCAGCGTCGGCTTTGCGGATCGCAACGATACCGTTCAGGCGCGCAAGCTCTATCAGAATATTCTGGATACCGTGCCGGATTATGGCAACATGGGCTGGCTATACTATCAGTTAGGGCGCATCGCCTTGACCGATAACAGGCAGGATTTAGCAGCAGATTATTTCCGTCAGGCTCTGTTTGCCCCCAGCCACATCAAAAGTCTCACGGCCTTTTGTTATGAGCGTTTAGGCTTTATCGCCTTTTATGACCAGCGCGCTTATCAGGAAGCAATTGGTTTTTTAAATAAGGCGATTGATACCTACCCGGCTAATGAACGGCGCAGTTGGCTAGTTCAGGTCAATATTCTGCTAAGTCGCGTTCTGCGCGAAATGCAGGACTATAAGCAGGCGCTGGTATCCGCCGAAATGGCTATTCATATCGCCTCAACCAGCACGCCGGAAGATCGCCACAGTTTAGCGGAAGCCTTGCTGACCGGTGGTGAATTGCTTTCTAATCTGGATGGCCGTGCTAAAAACGTCGTGAGCTATTTACAGCAATTTTTGCAGATCAGCCGCAAACCACTTGGCGTTGATGTCACCTGGTCACGGGTGCATGAAATGCTGGGTGATGCCTACTTCAAACTCGGCAATTACGAATTAGCCAGCGAGTCCTACCTGCGGGCGTTGCAATATAATCCCTACCATCCGTGGGAAGTTTCTTTACACTATCGTATCGCGCGGAGTTGTTACCAGCAGGGAAATTATTCGGCGACCATCAATGCAATTGAACGCATGTTAAAAGCAGCAGATAGCGAGGGTGAACGTGTCGATGATTATCGTGCCTTCGATATACTGGGAAACGCACAATTTGCGCTGGGTCATTACCCGCAGGCTGCTCAGTCTTATCAAAAAGCCCTGGCAATTGCCCCATTGAACGCCGAGAATTTAGAAAAGATCAAAACATATTATCAGTTCGCACAGGAATTGAGTTAAACTCATAATCTTCAGATGACAGGTCAGAATAAGACGATGCCCATGAATGTTAATGTAATTGGTGGTGGACTTGCTGGAACGGAAGCTGCCTGGCAGCTTGCCGAACGTGGTTTTGCAGTCAAATTATTTGAAATGCGCCCGGTTAAAACAACCGGTGCCCATGTGTCGGATCGCCTTGCAGAATTGGTATGCAGCAATTCGCTTGGCTCCAAGCTGGTGGATCGCGCTACGGGGCTGCTTCAGGCCGAGATTTCGCTGCTGCACAGTCTCTTAATCGATTGTGCCCAACGGTCTGCTGTTCCGGCAGGCGGTGCATTAGCGGTGGATCGTGAGCTATTCGCGCAGTATGTCACGGATGCGATCACGAATCATCCATTAATCACCGTGATTCGTGATGAAGTCACGGCAATCCCCGACGAACCAACCATCATCGCCACCGGGCCACTCACGTCACCGGCTTTAGCCAGCGAAATTGCTCGTTTAACCGGCCAGAAATATCTGTACTTTTATGATGCCATTTCGCCAATTGTGACCAGCGAAAGCATTGATATGTCGGTTGCCTTCCACGCCAATCGCTATGATCGCGGTGAAGAAGAGACCGGTGATTATATCAATTGCCCCATGAACAAAGAACAATATGAGCGCTTTGTTGATGCGCTGGTGAATGCTGAAACCGCCGAGCTGCGTGACTTTGAGCGCGAAGACCCGAATTTCTTCGAGGGCTGTTTACCCATCGAACAGTTAGCGTCACGTGGCGTGGATACACTTGCTTATGGCCCGATGCGTCCGGTCGGCATCTATGATCCGCATACCAGCAAACGTCCCCATGCAGTGGTGCAGTTACGCCGCGATAATCTGGCTGGAAGCCTGTATAACATCGTCGGTTTCCAGACCAACATCCGCTGGGGACATCAGGAAACGATTTTGCGTATGATCCCCGGTCTGGAAAATGCTGAATTTATCCGCATGGGGCAGATGCACCGCAACACATTTATCAATTCCCCTACCCTGCTGGAACCGACCATGCAGTTTCGCACCCGTGCTGACTTGTATTTTGCTGGTCAGATCACAGGTGTGGAAGGCTATGTTGGGAATATAGCCACCGGGCTGGTCGCGGCGGTCAATCTGGCGCTGCATCTGCAAAATGCCGAACCGTGGGTGCTGCCTCAGACCACGATGCTGGGCTCACTCTGTCATTATGTCACCCATACCGAACCGGGTGATTTCCAGCCGATGAAGGCCAATTTTGGTATATTGCCGGAACTCCCACAGCGCGTTAAAAATAAGCGGGATCGATATCAGGCCTATTCCAATCGGGCCTTAGAGGACTTGTCGGGGGCATTACGGACTTTGCCAGACGCGAGTCTCAATCCAATTCCTCAAGAACTCTAGTATGATGAAGATTAAGCGACATAACACATCGCAAGTATAAGGACTGGTAGACAATGATTGACCTGGCAGCCTGGCTGGCAACTAATCTTCACGCGCTTATCCAAGCAGCAGTTGACGAGCTGACACAGGACACCACACAAAGAGCACAGGTTGTCCAAACCGTTGAGGCTTTTTTTGGAAGCCTGCAAAAGACGGTAGAGTCGCAAGATCAGACTCCGCTCAATGAGCGCATGGAGGACTGGGTCGCGGGCCGCAGTGCGCCGACAGAGAGCGAATTAGCCAGTCTGGTGCCAGTATTGATTTCTATTAAGCAGGCGAACTACGAGCAAATCCGCCTGCTCTGTTCGCCCGATGAAGCGATTAATTACGTCATCGAACTGGATGATATTTACAGCCGGGCGATTAATTACCTGTCTAAGCGAGAAACTGATGTCCTGATTGGTGATATGCGCGCGCAACTGCGTCAGGCGCAGGCCCAATTAGAACGACTGGACAAAAGTAAATCGGACTTTGTAGCAGTGGCCGCCCACGAATTACGTACCCCCATTACGTTGGTGGAAGGCTACGCCAATATGATGCGGTTGGCATTGGGTGATGTGGTCAATGACCCATCAGTCGGGCCGATGGTGGATGGCGTCGAGAGCGGCATTAAACGCCTGCGCGAAATTATCCGGGATATGCTCGATGTTTCGATTATCTCGCTGGATATGATTGAGTTGCATTTGCAACCCACCTGGCTGCATCAGATTATTGATGCGGTAGAACGCAACACCTCCCATCAACTGACAGAACGCGACTTAGAACTGGTCATTGACCGGGATACCATCCCACGCCAGCCGATTTACGCCGACCCGGAACGGTTGATCCAGGTCTTTCAGAAAATTGTCAGTAACGCAATTAAATATACGCCCGATGGCGGAATTATTACCGTCGAAGCGCGCGAATTAACGGGTTTTACTGATATTACCGTCATTGATAACGGCATTGGCATCTCAGCCAATGATCTGAACCATATCTTTGGGATGTTTTCGTCATTGGGTGATTCCGCTCTGCATTCCAGCGGAAAAACGAAATTTCGCGGCGGTGGCCCCGGGCTGGGTCTTTTCATCTCCAAGGGAATCATTGAAGCACATGGCGGCAATATCTGGGTGGAAAGCCCCGGTTATGACGAAGTAAACTGTCCCGGAAGCGCCTTTCATGTGGTTATCCCGATGCGAAGTGCGCCGCAGGATGATAAGATAGGGTCGAAAGTCTTTAATCAAAATTGAAAGAGGCCGAGTGATAAAGCCAGCCAATCGTTTAAAAAACTTACCGCCTTATGTTTTTGCAGTCATTGGTCAGCGCATTCGTCAGTTATCGAACGAAGGTATTGATATCATCCGCCTGGATGTGGGCAGTCCTGACCAGCCCCCGCCTCCCGCAGCGGTGGAAACCCTGACCGCATCTGCTCATGATCCAGAGAAACACGGTTATTCCGGTTATCAGGGCACACCCACTTTCCGGCGGGCTGTTGCCCGCTATTACCAGCGCCGCTTTAATGTCGATCTCGATCCCGACCATGAGGTTCTGCCCCTGATTGGCTCCAAAGAAGGCATTATCAATCTGTGTCTGGCCTATCTCAATGAGGGCGATACGGTTCTGATACCGGATGTCTCTTACCCCTCCTACTCGATGGGGGCACGGCTGGTTGGCGCGGATATTTATTGGCTACCGGTCAATGAAGCGAATGGCTATGTACCGGATCTGAAGGCAATCCCTCAGGATGTGGCAGCGCGTGCTAAAATACTGTGGGTCAATTATCCTAACAACCCAACTGGTGCCGTGGTTGAGCAAAGCCAGTATGCGGAAATGGTGCGCTTCTGCCAGGATAATAACATTTTGCTAGCGTCGGATAATCCCTATGTGGAGGTCACGTTTGATGGCTTCCGTGCTGGCAGCGCTCTGCAAATTGATGGAGCAAAAAGCACCACTATTGAATATATGTCGTTCTCCAAAACATATAATATGGGCGGTTGGCGTTTAGGCGCAGCCGTTGGCAATGCCGAAGTGTTAAAAGGTCTGCTGCAGATGAAGAGCAATGTCGATAGTGGTCACTTCCTCGGCATGTATGATGCCGGCATAACCGCATTAGACACGACCAGCGAAGAATGGGAAGTGAACCGTAATCAGATTTATGAACGTCGCCGTGACCGTATTCTGGAAGTTTTGCCGAATATCGGTTTACGGGCGCAAAAATCAAAAGGCTCAATCTATATCTGGGCCAAAGTAGAAGATGGCGATGCCGAAGCCTACATCCACGGCGCATTGAATGAAGCCCATGTGTCAATCGGGCCAGGTGCGGCCTATGGCCCTGGTGGTGAGGGTTATGTACGGATTAGCCTTGGTGTACATGATGACCGCTTAGAGACAGCGCTGGAGCGTTTACAGGCATGGTATACGCAGCGTTGAGCTTTTCTATATTAAGAAGAAAAATTTATGACGAATCACCATTTAATCAATAACGAACCCGAACGCGCATTTTTGGTCGGGGCGAATCTCAAAGGGAGTATCCCCCTTCTGTCTGTACATGACTCGCTGACTGAACTGGCGATGCTGGCCAGCACTGCCGGTATGGTTGTAGTGGGTCAGGACTGGCAGAATATTCAGAATATTCACCCGGCAACCTATATCGGTACCGGCAAAATCGAAGAGATTATTACGGAGTTGGAAGAAACTGAAGCTCAGGTCGTGGTTTTCGACGACGAGCTTTCGCCCCGTAATCAGCGTGAGCTGGAAAAGCGCTTTGGCGACAAATACAAGCTGCTGGATCGCTCCGCGTTGATTCTCGATATTTTCGCCCAGCACGCCCACACGCGTGAAGGTGCGCTTCAGGTAGAGCTTGCGCAGTACGAATATCGCTTGCCACGTCTCACCCGCCAATGGACCCATCTTGCCCGTCAGGCTGGTGGTGGTGCCGCGCGCGGAGGCGTAGGTGTGCGTGGCCCCGGTGAAACCCAGCTAGAAGTCGACCGGCGTGAAATCGCCCGTAAAATCACTAAACTTAAAAGTGATCTGGAAGATGTTCGGGCGCATCGTGGACGCTATCGCGCCCAGCGCACACGGGGTAAGATTCCCGTCATTTCGCTGGTGGGTTATACCAATGCGGGTAAGTCCACCCTTTTCCGGGCATTAACCGGGACGGATGTTTATATCGCCGATCAGTTGTTTGCGACTTTAGACCCCACAACCCGGCGCATTGATTTACCTTCAGGCCGGATGGTATTGCTCACCGATACCGTCGGCTTTATTCAAAAGCTACCCACTACCCTGATTGAGGCTTTTCAGGCCACACTTGAGGAAGTTGTCGAGGCGGACGTGATTGTGCATGTGGTAGACACTTCGCATCAAAATGTGCTTGAGCATATAGAGGCCGTTGAAGACACGCTGGCAGAATTAGAAGTGCCGGATGTTCCGCGCATTCTTGTCTGGAACAAAATGGATTTAATGGGCGATGAACCATTGCCTGAACTGCGCGACTCCGATGAATATGAGGCGCAGGCCTTTGTTTCAGCAGCCAAAGGTGAGGGTTTGCAGGAATTGCTGGAACTCATCGAAACCGCGATTTCCGCCACTTCGAAGCATGTCAAGCTGCTAATGCCCTATGAGCGCGGTGAACTCATCTCATTTCTGCATGAGTCGTCCACTGTCGAAAGTCAGGAACACACTCAGGATGGTGTCGTGATTGTCACGCAGCTTCCACCGGATCTTTATGAGCGCTACAAAGAGTATGAAATCTGAGGTGATTTGTGTTTAACCGTATCGATCAATCTTCCGCCCTTGCCCGCTTTCTGGAATTTATCTCTGCGACTGTGGCCAAACAGCGTGGATTACCCGTAGTGGTGGGTATTCTACTGGTCATCGTGAGTTTCATCCTGCAATCATTAAATGTCTTCGTCGATTCGCGATTTCTGGAATTAGTCGGTGTTGTCGTGTTGCATCTGGGTGTGTTAACCGCGCTGATCGGTCTGCTTGTGTCGGAAGCACTCGGTAAATAAGCGTCTCATGCCGACTGTTGACTATCGGTTATTGCACAACATTGCCGAATTTGAAGACCTTACTAACCTCGAAATTCTGATCTGGGGGCTAAATCCAAGAGATGCAGCCCCTTCTAACTTTCTCCACGCATTAGCTTATAACGATAGCGCTGTCTTAGGCGCGTTTGTGTCCGATAAGCTAATCGGACTGTCGGTGGCTTTCCCCGCCAAATATCCGCGTGGGTTATGGTCACATATGACCGGTGTGCATCCCGATTATCAGTCGCAGGATATCGGCCACCAGTTAAAGTTGCATCAGCAAGCATGGGCGCTTGAGCGTGGGTATCGCACCATTCACTGGACGTTTGACCCTATGCAGCGCGGCAATGCCCATTTCAACATCCGCAAATTGGGCGCAACCGCCCAGATCTATCACCCTAATTATTATGGCGATATGCAGGACGAGATTAATCTCGGCTTACCCTCTGATCGGCTGGAAGCGTCATGGGATATTCGCAAGCCCTCTAAGAAAATCCCGCAGAATCTAGATTATCCACAGGATGCTTTTCTGCTTCACTTTGACCATCAGCTTTGCACCCAACCCCTCAACACGGATTTTGACCAGCAGTTTTTAGAAATCCCTTTCAAAATCTCGGATCTCAAACGGAACAATCTGGATTTAGCCCTGAACTGGCAGCATTCCGTGCGGCAGATTTTGCAGGACGCTTTTTCACAGGGATATCGCATCAGCGATTTTGTGATTGAATCTGGGCGCTGCTGGTACGTTCTGACTCCCCCCGTTAGCTGGTATATGTATGTGGTCGAATGTCGCGACTCCTCGCTCTACACGGGCATCACCAATAACCTTGACCGGCGCATTGACCAGCATAATCGGGGTAAAGGTGCGGCCTACACGGCCAGCCGCCGACCTGTGAGTTTGCGTGCGGTCTGGCGTTTGACTGATCAGGGCAGCGCTTTACGGGCTGAAGCGGCCTTTAAACGTAAAACCCGCCAGGAAAAATGGGCACACATCCACGACCAGCGCGACTTCCTGGATGGCACATTTGTTAAATCTGATTAGAAACTTTTGGTCATTATTCCCATAATCATTTTTGTCAAACACAAGTATGGTTGTGGTTGGCCGATGGTTTGGGTAAAATCCTATCCAATCTTTCAATTTTTTGTTAAGACTTTCCAAAACTACAATCATGGAGGAATTTTTGCAATGCAGTTTCGCAATCGTGCTTTAATCTTTCTAATTTTAATCGTCGCGCTGCTCTTGCCTGTGGTCAGCATCACTGCCCAGGATATGGAATTGCCCGATCTTGAGGGTCAGACAATCACCGTTGCGGTCGAGAACGCCTACATTCCCTTCAACTTTGTTGATGAGGATACCGGTGAACCACTGGGCTGGGACTATGACGCGCTGGCAGAAATCTGCTCGCGCCTCAACTGCACGCCCGAATTTGTCGAAACCGCCTGGGACGGCATGATTCTGGCCGTCTCCAATGGCGAATATGATATGGCTGCGGATGGCATCACCATCAACGAGGAACGT
>JBBSQD010000160.1:0-14110 GCA_038258185.1 Aggregatilineales bacterium
CGTCGCCCGCAGTTATCCGCACCAACTCAGCGGCGGGATGCAGCAGCGTGTCACGATTGCGATGGCACTCAGCACACAACCGCGTTTACTGGTGCTGGACGAACCCACGACCGCGCTGGACGTGACCACGCAGGCGGTGATTCTCGATTTATTCCGCGAATTGATTCACGATAATCAGGCAGCGGCGGTGTATGTGTCGCATGACCTGGGGACTGTCGCGCAGTTATGTGATTATGTCACCGTGCTGTACGCCGGTGAGGTGATGGAAAGCGCCGCAGTTAATGATCTGTTCGCACAACCGCTGCATCCGTATACCATCAGTCTGCTCGCCAGTCTGCCACGCGCCACGGAAGGCGTGGAAACACGGCTGTTCACCATTGAGGGAGTCGCACCGTCACTGAATGAGCGCCCGAATGCGTGTGTATTTGCGCCCCGGTGTGCGGTGGCAAAAGACATCTGTTTTGAGCAGAAGCCGCCGCTGGAATCTACCGCTGATGGCCGTACAGTGAAATGTCACCGCTGGCAGGAAATCGCGTCGGGTGAGCTACGGATCGATACCGTACCCCACGGAACAACCACCAGCGCACCACCCCGCAAGGATTATGTATTACAGGCCAGAGACATTAACAAATCATTCGGCAGCGCGGGTCTGCTGGATCGTCTTTTGAACCGTGACCCGGACATTGTTCACGCGGTGGATGATGTTTCAATCAGTATCCGTGAGCGCTCGACACTCGGCCTGGTCGGTGAAAGTGGCAGCGGCAAAACCACGCTGGCACGAGCCATTGTCGCGCTGGAACCGGCAGACAGTGGCGAAATTGACCTGTGTGGCGTGGATATCAGCCCTGAGCTGGGTCACCGTGACCGCGATACGCTGCGTAATCTGCGCATGGTCTTCCAGAACCCCAACGATGCACTCAACCCTTATCAGACGGTTGGGCAGGCCCTGGAGCGTCCGCTGCGTTTGCTGGCGGCTGAACATCTGAGCGATGAGCAAATTCATGAGCGTATTGTCGAACTGCTCGAATCCGTGCGGCTGACCGCCCAGTATGCCCAGCGTTACCCCAGTGAACTAAGCGGCGGTGAAAAACAACGCGTGGCAATTGCCCGTGCCTTTGCCGCCAACCCGGCGCTGGTGGTCGCTGATGAGCCGACTTCGTCGCTGGATGTTTCTGTTCAGGCGGTGATTCTGAATCTGCTCAAGGATTTACGGGCGCAACGTGGCGCGTCTTATCTGCTGATCTCGCATGATCTGGATGTGGTGGCCTATCTTGCGGACTGGATCGCAGTCATGTACCTGGGTGAAGTCGTGGAAGAAGGCGACACGGAAGATGTCTATAATCCCCCATCGCACCCCTACACCGAAGCGCTGATCTCGGCCATTCCGGTGCCCGACCCACAGCGCAAACAGGGCAATATCCGGCTGGATGGTGAAATCCCCAGCGCACGGCATATTCCGTCCGGCTGTCGGTTTCATACACGCTGCCCACGCAAAATCGGCGCGATCTGCGAACAGGAAGCCCCGCCCTGGCGCGATGCCGGTGACGGGCATTTCATCCGCTGTCATATTCCCATCGACGAATTAATAATGCTGCAATCCGAATCTGCACAAAAGGTGAATGAGTAATGCTGCGATATACACTCCGGCGACTTCTGTTCCTGGCTGTCACCATGCTCATCACCTCGGCTATTATTTTCGCGCTCACCCAGCTTTTACCGGGCGACACCGCCCGTTTGATTCTGGGGCGCGAAGCGTCGGAACAGGCATTGAACAATCTGCGTGAAGAATTTGGCCTCAATGACCCGGTGCCGCAGCAGTATGTGAACTGGCTGACGCGCTTTATCAGCGGTGACTGGGGCCGATCCTTTACCGGAGGCAGCCCGGAAGTCCTGCCGCTGGTGCTGGATCGACTCGGCAATACGCTGAGGTTGGCCCTGATGACGCTGATTATCAGTATTCCCTTGTCGATTCTCCTGGGCGTGATCGCAGCGCTGCGTGAAAACAGTTGGATCGACAGCATTATTTCCGTCGTGTCGCTGTCGGTGGTTGGCCTGCCGGAATTTGTCACCGGGCTGGTACTGATCAATATCTTTGCGCTGCAACTGGGCTGGTTCCCGGCCACCTCGCAGATTCCGCAAAGTGGCACACTCTTCGACTGGACACGGATTCTGCTGCTGCCCGCGCTCACCGCTACCTTTGTGCTGCTCGGTTATGTCTCGCGCATGACCCGCGCCGGGGTGATTGATGAGATCAAAAAACCCTATGTGCGCACGGCCACGCTCAAAGGGCTGCCGCGCAGTCAGGTAATTTTCAAGCATGTGTTACGCAACGCCCTGCTGCCGACTATTACCGTGATTGCGCTGAGCGTCGGCTGGTTGATCGGTGGGCTGGTCGTGATTGAGAACGTGTTCAATTACGGCGGTTTGGGGGCGCTGCTGGTGGACGCCGTCAAAGACAAGAATCTGCCGGTGTTGCAGGCCGTGGTGATGGTGATTATTTTCTTTTTTGCGCTGGCGAATCTGCTGGCAGACCTGACCTACGCCCTGCTCAATCCGCGCATCCGTTTAGAGTAGGTCGCGTTTAATCGCGGGTGGTATTTGCCATCCGCAAAAGCGCGATCTGCTCTGAAACCAAGCCAATAAGAAAAATCACCACGCCGATCATAATCAGCAGCACGGCCATATTGCTGAAACGCGTGCGAAAAATCAGCAACCACGCACCGTAAGTGATGCCCACCGTCAGAAACATCACACTGAGCGGAATGAAAATCTTCAGCGGCACGAACATCGTCCCTAAACGAGTGATTGTCAGCAAAAAGCGCATGCCATCCTTGACCGGACGGATTTTGCTCACACCTACGCGCTGCGGCGCGACAATCGGTTCATACCGCACACGGAAGCCAGACCGGAACATGGCAATCGTAATGGTCGACGGGTAAGAATAGCCATTGGGCAGCAGATACAGGAAGCGTTTCACCAGTGGCGCTTTAATCACACGGAAGCCCGATGTCAGATCAGGGATGGGATAGCCGACGATGTACGAGGCATAGGTATTGAACAGCTTGTTCGCCACATCACGATACAGGTGCGAATCCGACTCCGCAGTCCGTGCGCCCACGACCATATCATAATCGCCAATATACGACACCAGCCGCGGGATATCCGACGGAAGGTGCTGTCCATCCGAGTCCATCAGGACGATGATGTCACCGGTCGCAGCCCGCACGCCAGACTTGATGGCCGCGCCATTTCCCAGATTATAGGGATGCCGCACGACTTTGGCGCCGTGCGCCTCAGCCACGGCAATGGTGTTATCGCGCGAGCTGTCATCCACCACGATAATCTCGTGATACTGCCCCGCGTGTAGTTCATCCAGCACCTGACCGATGACTTCTTCTTCATTGAAAGCCGGCATGACAATCGAAATACGGGGATTGTTATCCGCATGAACATAATCCGAATCCATAATCAATTGTGGATTCGCGGTGTCTTTTACGACTGCGGAATTTGTCCAGTCCAGATCAGCCTTCATGAGCTATCCCCTTTAATTTTTCTTCTCAGCCCATGCTCTCATGCAGAGGCTTACGACAAAAATAACAGACTGCTAATCGAAAAACAAGCGATGAAACCACACGGCGCACTTCAGGAAGACAGTAATTTGTTGCCCAGATCAACCAGCCACGGCGTCATATCAATCTTATCCGCCAGCAGTTTTTGGCGGCGTTCCGTCCAGATCCGGCGCAGATCCGGCACCTGTAGCAAATCGGTAATTTTTTCCAGTGCCTGCTCACCGGTCGTGTACCAGTAGAGCATCTCGTAATTGTCGCGCAGGTCGAGGCAATACCCCAGACTCAGCGTGTTCACAAACACCGATGGCACCCCCAGCACCGCCGCCTCAGAGGCCATGGTGCCACCCTCACCGATATACATGGTCGCAAACGCCAGAAAATGATGAATCTGCTCCGGCGGGAAATGCGTGATGTACGGCGCAAAATCGGGATGATAATCGCCTTCAACCGACAGCAGCACCCGTCCGCGCGCGCTCAGCATCTGCAACAGGTCTTTTTTCTGCGCCAGCGAAAAACCCTTCTGACCGACATCATGGGTCGCGCCCCAGGCGACAAAGCGCACCACAAAGTAGGGTTCGTCCGGTGTAAGGCCAATGCTCGCCAGCACCGCCGGGTCAGGGGTAAATTCCGCTGGATGCAGATAAGCCAGCTCATGATAACCGGCATAGCGCAGTTGATGCGGCCCCATATCGACACTAAACACCGATGGCGTGGCAATGACCGTCGCCAATGGCTTGAAGAGCGCGTGCTGCTCGGTGGCGTGTTCGGTATCGGTCAGCGCGATATAGGGCTTGCCGAGTAATTTTGCAGGTAAGCCCACGGTTGGATTGCCAAAGCTCACAAACAGATCCGCCTTAAAACGCCGCGCAATCCAGAAGGTCACGCACGTGCGGATGATCAATTCCGCCACCAGCGCCAGTTTGCCCTTACGCCGCTTATAGGTCACTTTATACGGCAGTTGGTACTGATCCAGCAGGTAGATAATCATTTCGCGGTCAAGGGCGGTAAACAACACCTGATGCCCCTGCGCCTGCCAGCGCCGAGCGGCATTCCGAAACAGATGCACATGTGCCGGATGCCCGGCATCAATGAGGATATTTGCCAAGATGGTGTCCTGAAGTGGCTTAATAATGGCGTTCACTATAACAAAAGCGCTGGCACTTGCCTATGGATGAGTCAATTTCTTGTGCATTCTTAACCCGGAAACCCGTATAATAAAGTTAATCCCCAGCGACAAGGAGTAATGACGATGCCGCTCTATGATTATAAATGTCAGACCTGCGAGAATGAATTTGAAGCCCGTCATGGCTTTAATGACCCGATTCCGCCGTGTCCTGAATGCGAGAGTGCCGACATCAAACGCCTGATTCTGACCGCGCCGACTGTGGCCGGTGGCATGATGACCCACCCCGGTGATGGTTATCGCGCCAGCAAAGAACAGCTTCAGGATAAATGGTCGGAAGAAACCCCCAGGCTGCGCAAAAAACTGGTCGACAAACTCGGCGCGGATACGGTCAATAAATACGTCCCCACCCTGGGCGGCGGCGGGGAATAATTGCTGAACAAGAGAGGACGCAGAGAAATTTATAGCTTTGCGTCTTCGCGACTTTTGGCTAGAACTCATATGCAAATACCTCTATCCACACGATGTTGAACGCTGCCCACATAGTAGCGGCAGTGGCTTGATTTGCAGACAGGTTCTATCAGGAATCAATATTCTATGAGAAAGTTAAAACAAATACTGGTCAATTTACTCATGCTTGCGATTTTGTCGATAGGGGCATTGATCTATTTATGGAACCGAGACAATCCTGAGATACCACAGTGTTTTGATAATGCCCCAGATTTGCAGGCTATGGTGTCTGATGCCCCTGATGAACAAAGTCATTCTGACTTACTGGGATTACCTCAAATAACCTCGAATAATGTTCATGAATTAGCCAACTTACATTCATTCGGCACGCTCGATGGGCGTGTTACTGCGCTGGCGGTCAGCCCGGATGATACCGTTATAGCATCCGTCTCCATTAACGGGCCAATAAACGTATTTCATTTCACGACCAAACAGACCATAACAATTTCAGAGAACAAGGGCATCATTGAAAGCCTGGCGATAAGCCCATCGAACCACATTTTAGCTTCCTATAATTCCAGCGGGGATATCGCGCTATGGGATACACACCATGGAAATCAAATTGCCCGCTGGCGTGTGGGGGGAACCGCTAGACACAACCGATTGCTTTTCCTATCGCCTCAAGAGCTTATCTATTCTACGAGCAGGTCCGTTTACCTGTGCAATCTGGCATCAAAAGAAAATCGAAAACTATTCGATAGCAGGGGCGTTGCTACCTTTGAAAATGGGGATGTTTTCGACAGAGGTGGAGTTGCAGGCCTCGCGGAGATCATGCTGACAGATGACAAGCGAAATCTGATTTACAGCACAGACGGCGATAATGACTCGTCTGGTGTCCCAGAAGTAGGAATCTGGAATTTCGACAGCAACCTGAAATCGCAGAGCTTCAAGCTCCATGACACGGAAATTAGCGACATCGCTCTGAGTTCAAATGGTCAAAGACTGGCTTCAATCAGCATAGACGGTGTCATCAATATTATTGATTTAGCAACCAACAATGCCCTGTCATCCATGAAGAACGACGGTGAACCTTCGAGTTACGCCATTGCTGTGAATTGGGATGGAAGACTTGTTTTCGTTGCAGATCAAACGACTAGCAACCTATCGATCTGGGATGTGGATACGCTTTCTTTAATGAGTATTGACAATTTTCAGGCGCGGCCCGTTACTGACGTTATCTTTAACACCACTGGGAATTTGATAATCTCCGGCGGTGCTGGTCAGGGGGTTGATATATGGGGGATTTTGTCTGAATAGTTTGAACCTAACCTTGAAATTTAGTCAGGGCAGCATTTCTTGCTTATGGGCTTTGGGAGGCTTTCTGACATGAGACACGCGCCCCCACTCCACATCAAAAACGCGCTCGTCTGGGATGACGAGCAGGCCACCCAGCGCGATCTGTACACCGCCAATGGGCGGATTGTCGATCAACCGGCTAATGGCGCACAGGTGGTTGATCTTGACGGCTACAGTCTGTTTCCTGGCCTGATTAACGCCCACGATCACCTGGAACTCAACCATTACCCGCGCAGCAAATTCCGCGAGGTGTACGACAACGCCCACCAATGGGGCGAAGATATGAACAGCCGCCTCGACAGCGAACCGTATCAATCGCTGCGCGCTTATCCCCTGTGGGACAAGGTGTTCATCGGCGGCTTGAAAAATCTGCTGTGTGGTGCGACCACCGTCGTTCATCATGGCCCACCCCATAAACCCATGTTCCGCGCGGATTTTCCGGTGCGGGTGCTAAAACAATACGGTTGGGCGCATTCGCTTCACTTCGACACCGATGAGGAAGTCGTGCGCTCGTATCGCAGCACGCCTAAGAATTGGCCGTGGTTTATCCATCTGGCGGAAGGCACAGATGAGGTCGCCGCAGGAGAATACAAACGACTCAAAGCGCTGGGCTGCGTGGGCATAAATACAGTCATCGTGCATGGCGTGGGCATGTTGGCAGAAGATGTGGTTGGGGCGCATATAGTAGTGGCATTTCAATATTCTGCTGGGCATGGGTCGCAGTTTCCAATTGCATGGTGTCCGACTACCAATATCTATTTACTGAATAAAACCGGTCACCCACGAATGGGATGGAATACTGCGCCTTTCTTAGGAAGTGACTCGCGCTTGACATCAGAGGGCGATTTACTGGACGAAATGCGTTTTGCAGCAGACTGGTACAAAGACCAGAATGGCTATTGGCTCGCAGTTCACATGGTTACGCGAACTACATTAAGATGGGCAGAGCCTTTGAAAGACATGGTTGTCAAATTCAGACCGGATAACTGCGCTGATCACGTGGTCATCAGAAATTCAGGTGATGCAGCAAAAGAACTCTGTGAATCTCGCCGTGCCGACCTCGCTCTTATCGTGCGCGACGGCCTCCCACGTATTGGCGACCCGGACATCATGGCGAAATTCCCCCATGTGCAGACCGTCGCCGCCACGCTCGATGGCATTGAAAAGCGCATCCACATCGACCTCGCCCGCCAGATTCATCGCTGCCAGCTCAAGGAGCCGGGGTTGGAAGTCGATGGGCTGCCTGATAAACGCTTCTGGCTTTTTTAACCTTTGCGCCTTTGCGTCCTCGCGGCTTTGCGTTAAGCTGGTAACTACCTGACCACTGACTATAGACTGACAACTGATGACTGACATCCTTTTCGGCCAATCGTACTACCTGCGTTTTGACCCCAAGCTGTGGGATGCCATGCAGCCCTATCCGCCGCTGGGGACGCTGTATGCCGCCAGCGCCATGCGCGAACAAGGCTACAGCGTCGCCCTGTTCGATGCGATGTTGAGCGCCGGGCCGCATGAATGGGTCGCGATGGTGCGGCAGGTCAGGCCACGTTATGCCATTATTTTCGAGGACAATTTTAATTACCTCAGCAAAATGTCACTGATGCGCATGCGTGAAGCCGCCTTTGAGATGATCGACGCGGCCAAAGCGGAAGGTTGTATCGTCATCGCCTGCGGTGCCGACATGACCGACCACACCGAGCAATATCTGGCGCGTGGCGCGGATTATGTGCTTTTGGGTGAAGGTGAGGAAACGCTGGCGGAATTGCTGGCGTATCTGGAAGCAAACCCCACCCCTCAATCCCCTCCCCGCCAGCAAGGAGGGGAAGCAAAATCCCCAACGGATGATTCGGGGTTATATCAAATTCAAAGTCTCGCCTATCTGCATGATGGGGAGATGATCAAAACGCCGACGCGTCCGGTGATTCGAAATCTGGATGCGCTGCCCTTCCCGGCCTGGGATCTGGTGAACCGTGAGCAGTATCAATCGGTCTGGCTGGAGCATCACGGCTATACCAGCATGAATATGGTGACGACGCGCGGCTGTCCCTTCCATTGCAACTGGTGCGCCAAACCGATCTGGGGACAGAAATATAATATCCGCAGCGCGGCCAATGTCGTCGCGGAAATGCAGTGGATTAAAGACAACTTTAACCCCGATCAGATCTGGTTTATGGATGACATCATGGGCATTCAGGATCGCTGGATCGAGGAATTTGCTGACTTGCTCGACCAGCAAAATCTGCATATCCCGTTTAAGAGCCTCAATCGGGTTGATTTACTCCTGCGCGGCAAAACCATTCTCGCCCTAGCGCGCGCCGGTGCCAAAATCGTCTGGGTCGGCGCGGAGAGTGGCAGCCAGAAAATCCTCGATGCGATGGACAAAGGCACCACTGTCGAGCAGATTTACGAGGCCACCCGTCAACTGCATAAGCATGGGGTGAAAGTCGCCTTCTTTTTGCAGTTTGGTTATCCCGGCGAAACCCGTGAGGATATTGAACTGACGCTCAAAATGGTGCGCGATCTCATGCCGGACGACATCGGCATCAGCGTCAGCTATCCGCTGCCGGGTACGCCCTTTTTCGAGCAGGTGCGTCACGAACTGGGTGAGAAATCCAATTGGCTGGATAGTGCGGATCTCGCTATGCTTTATCAGGGGCCGTTTGCGACGGAATTTTATCGCCACCTGCATACCGTGGTTCACAAGGATTATCGCTCGCGTAAAACCTGGCAGGAGCTTCAGGCGCTGCTTCGTCACCCGGCTAATCTGCGTCCTACTCACATCCGGCAGACTGCGGCTATGATCTATCATCGCGTCACGCTCCCGGTTGCACGGGCAAAACTCGACCAACTGGCGCAGATCCCCCACCAACCGACTCAGGTATCAAATGTGCAGCTCTCATAGAAATATTTCCCTATCAGAGAGTCATATATTCATAAATATTCGTATCAAAATTAAAACCAATTTGCCGGGCACGGGCTGCCTACATAGGTTAAAATGAAACCACACAGCATAAAGTATTGCATGATGGTTGGTTTCTCTTCAGGCCATTCATGATCCACACTCATAGAAGACAAAATAAAACAATCAGAGCGTGCGGGGACAAAATGATCGATCAAACAGAAGCCCAGGGTCATTCGTTATTTGAGCCACTCACAAATCGCGAGCTGGAAATCCTGCAACTTAAATTACACGGGCTTTCCAATCAGGAAATTGCCGATCAGTTATTTATCGCCCTGAGCACAGTCAAATGGTATACGCGGCAGATTTACAACAAACTGGGTGCCAATAACCGTCAGGAAGCGGCAGAACGGGCACAGGCATTGGGTCTGTTTGAAACTGAGGTGCCCCACGAAGCCGAGCAAAAGCATAATCTACCAGCCCAGACGACACCCTTCGTTGGGCGTGAAAAGGAAATCGACGATCTCACCCGCCTGCTGGACGACTCGGATATTCGCCAGATTACGATTCTGGGGCCGGGTGGCATGGGTAAGACGCGTCTCGCATTAGAAGTGGCGGAGCAGCATATCCCCAACTTTGCCGACGGCGTGTACTTCGTCCCACTGGCCTATGTGAACACCCCTGAAGATATTCCGCTGACTATTGCCGAGCAAATCGGCTTCCGGCTGGAACGAGCTGATCAGGCGGTCGAGACGCAATTCTTCGAGTTCATGCGACCCAAATCGCTGCTGCTGGTGCTGGACAATCTTGAGCATCTGCTGGAGTCGGCACAGTTGCTCAGTGAGATTCTGCATCACGCGCCGCAGGTCAAAATCCTGGTCACGTCCCGCGAAAAGCTCAATCTGACCGGCGAAACACTGTTTCCGCTGGCAGGCATGACTCTGCCCGGCGCCCGTTCCTCAATGGATTTTATGTCGGTAGACGCTATGAAGTTATTCATGCAAAGCGCGCGCCGCATTCAAACCGATTTTGAGCTGCCCATCGACCAGATTCAGCACGCGGTACGCATCTGTTACATGGTACAGGGGATGCCGCTGGCACTGATGCTGGCGGCGGCGTGGCTGGATACACTTAATTTAGAGGATATCGCCAACGAAATTAACCAGAGTATCGGCGTGCTCAAGGCCGATCTGCGCGACGCGCCCGATCGTCACCGCAGCATCCGGGCGGTTTTCGACCCGACATGGCTGCGTCTCACGCAGGAACAACGCGCCATGCTGCTGAAATTGTCCACTTTTCAGGGCGGATTCACCTGGCAGGCAGCACGTTCTGTCGCCAATGCAGACCCCTTCACGCTGCAAACACTGGTCAACAAATCGCTGCTCTCCCGCACAAAAAATGATCGCTACGATATTCAGGAGCTTTTGCGCCAGTACATCATGGAGCAATTGCAGGTGCTGGATGAGGTCGAGGCGACACAGGCGGCACATGCCCACTATTTTGCCACTTTCAGCGCCAAATCCAGCCAGGAGTTATGCACCTCGCACCAGATCAGTGCGTTGAATGACCTCGCGGCAGATTATGAGAATATCCGCCTGGCGTGGAACTGGATGCTCGATCATCAGCAATATGACAAACTCGATGAAATGATCGAAGCGTTGTACTGGTTGGGCTTCTACCGCATCTCCACCGAAAGCCTGTTCCGGGCTGCACAAAAACAATTAAGACCGCATGCCGGTGAAACGCCATCCATCGTCTGGGCGCATCTGACCATTAGCTCCGTCGGCTTCATCCGCCAATCCCAGTCGCAGATCGCGCAGGCCTTAGAAGTGGTACAGACGCATGGCGATTATCAACTGCTGGCGGCGGGTTATCAGGCGGCGGGTTGGCTGGCTTATAGTCAGGATTATCATTATCAGTCGGCCATTGAACACCTTGATCAGGCGCTCACGCTGTATCGCCAGCATGGTAATGACTTTGGTGAAGCCAATGTGCTGAATGATCTCGGATTGGTACACACCCGTTCAGGTGATTTTGCAGCTGGTTACGAATATGATCAGGAAGCGCTTGATCTGAGTCAGGCGGCTGATCTGCCGTTGTCCACGCTGGGGGCGTTACTCCTTTTGGGCGAACATGCGCTCCTGCAGGGTGACTATGCGCAATCACAGAGGCTCTACACTCAGTCGCTTGGGATATTAAACATCCTCAACAGCCGCTGGATTATGCTGTGGAACCAATTGCAACTGGGAGTGCTGGCCTTTTTGCGCGGGGATATCAACGAGGCGCAGACCTTAGCCAGCGAAAATACGCGCAGGGCCGCTCGCAGAAAAGATAATCCCAGTGAAAATCGCACCCAGGTGTTGGCTGGCTTGCTGGCCTGTTTAAGTGAGGATTACGACACTGCCTTACAGCTTTGCAGCCATTTTAACGCGACAGAGGAACCCTACGGCTTTTTGATTGGAGTCATCAGTCGCATTGGTACCGCGATGGCAGCCTGTGGCTTATCCGATCACGCACTGGCAAAAACAGCTTTGCGCGACTCTGTGGCTCAGGCGGCTGGCAGTCCAGCGCTGATCACATGGTGCCTGCCGATTTATGCCTGCTTACTGGCCCATCAGGATCAACACGAACAGGCTGCGGAAATACTTAGCCTCGCCTATCAACATCCGGCCAGCGCCCCCGGTTGGATGGATCAATGGCCGTTGCTCACCCGTTTACAGGCTGCGTTAAAAAGTAATTTAGGGGAAAGCGATTTCCAGGCGGCCTGGGAGTCAGGTCAGGCCAAAAGCCTGGAAACCGTAAACATGAACATGCAAGGGTTTTTCAAATAACGCATCCGATCATAAGAGTTCAAAAATCAGGTCACACTCGCCCATATTAGAGATAAGCGCCTGATGCGCATTACCAAGAAAGCGGATGGTGGCATTACTTTCTACGATATGATCTTCGCCATTAAGCGTGACCCACATCGCACCCGCAATCACATGAATGCCTTTACAGTCTGCATTCAATCGCAGCGGGGGGTTCCGCAGGGCATTGTCGTGCTCCGCCCACAGTAATTGATAGCGGACAAAGGACGCTTTGGAGTCATCTTCATGCGGTGTGAGCAGATTATCAAGGCTAAGGTTCATATCGTATCTCCTGAAAACAGCTTGCTTCGATAAGGTTTAGGCGGACCACTGTTGCTGAGATTGATGTTCAATTTCCATAATGCCCTGGCGCAGGGCCATCCGTTCATACTGTCTGGCGCGCTGCTGGTCTTCGGGCGAAAGCTTACTGAGCATCTGTTCACGCTCTGCCGTTGCGCGACGGGCTTCTTCTTCGGCAGTTATCGAGCATTTAACTGATTGCTCTGCCCATTTATTCAGCGGTTCATAGGCGGGCGAGTTAAAAAATAAAGCGCTGAACAGGCGGGAAAACAAAGTCTGGGACATCATTTTCTTTCTCCATCTCATTTTCGATCATCTTTTCCTGGTTTTAATATAAAACAGGTGGGTTTATGTGTTACCCACCGGGGGGGAGGGAAAAAGGAGGGGAAATAAATTCGGTAGTCAACCCGCCTATCCTGCGGGGTTCCTATTGACAGCCCTCGCTCAAAAAAGCTACCCTTAAGCATGTTCGTAATAAGCCGCCACATCATGAATGATGCTAGAGAAGCTGAGGTTCAAATCTTTTGATAC
The DNA here is from genome assembly GCA_038258185.1 of Aggregatilineales bacterium. Taxonomy (GTDB): domain Bacteria; phylum Chloroflexota; class Anaerolineae; order Aggregatilineales; family Phototrophicaceae; genus JAIOHN01. The sequence goes on from JBBSQD010000160.1 coordinate 13,078, forward strand.
TTTTGTTAAAAATATTCTCTCTTGTCTTACTTATTTCACTGACATTTCTGCCGGGTCGTGCTCAGGATGATATTCAGTTTGTGCGGCTGACAACTTACTGGGATGCCCCCGGCATTATTCAGGAAATCAGCCCGCTAAGCGACTTCATAATCATTTCTGACAGTACTACCGGGCTAACGCGGCTGGTCGAGATTGCTACCGGAGACATCGTGACTGAACAGCCACGAAATGATGTCATTTACTTCAGCTCTGATGGTCACTATGTCAGTATCTATGATGTCATGTCCGGCAACACTCAAATCCTCGACCTTAAATCCAGGAAAATCACGTATGAAGCACGCACAGGCATCATCCTCATCCGTTTCAGTACGGATAGTCAGCGTGGGCGGGTAGATTTTCATCCCGAAGATCGCAGCGATCACTCACAGGTTATCGAGATCGAAAGCGGTAATGTTTTAATAGATGTTCCCGGAATTAACGCCCAGATAAGTCCTGATGGCCGATTTATAGGCATCACAGACCCACTGACCCAAACGGTGAATATCTATGCTGTGGATAGCGGTGAGACTGCACTGCAATGGCAGTTGACTGATTATGACGAGGGGGAGATTTTAGCCAGCAGCATCTTTTCACCCGATGGCAACCTGTTGGTAATTTACCAGCATCATAATTTCGCAGGTTATGTATTTGAAACCGGTACGTGGGAGAAACGCTACGAAATTACAGGTTATCCGAATTTTAGCACCACCGGACGGTATATTACCTCTAATCGTCACGCAAATTACAGTCATGTCTATCTCTACGAAGCGGCCACAGGCAGGCTTATTGATGAGGTGGATGGGGATATGTACTTAGATATAGAGGAAGAACTTCTTTTCAGGAGAGAAGCCAGAGCACCAGGCGACAACGGTGGAACGACTCGTATTATTGATTTATCCAGCGATGAAACACTTTTTGACGTCAGCAGTGAGGGTTATGACAGCATCAGTGTAAGTGTTGTGGCCAATAACACACTTGTAAGGATTTATAGACA
>JBBSQD010000161.1:0-14053 GCA_038258185.1 Aggregatilineales bacterium
AGCAGACCAATCGCCAGGATAGCGGCAAACATGACCTGTACGCCGGAAAGCTGACCGGTGCGTTTGCGTTTATTGCGCTGCTTGATCTGAGACGATTTTGCTGGAACATCAGTCATGTTGGGCTGTCATCACACTACCTTCACCGCGTCAATTCAATATACATCAGAGCGGCTAAAAGAAAAAGGTTGCGGCAACGGTTATAAGAATTAAGAATCAAAAAACCCAGTTTATACAACTGGGTTTTTTTGTGCCGAAGGTGGGAGTCGAACCCACACTCCCGTAAGGGAACTACGCCCTGAACGTAGCGCGTCTGCCTATTCCGCCACTTCGGCCTGATGAATGAAATTTTAGCAGAGAAAACAACGCTGTCAATGGTTGGGATTAAAGAATCGTAAAACAACAATTCCACATCTGAGGCGGCATGTTATAATGCGCCTCTGTTTTAACCAAGTGTAAAACATGGGCCAATCAAAAACACATGATGAAGCGACTTATTCCGTATTTCACCCTTGTTAGCCTTTTACTGTTAGTCATATCCGCATTGCCGCTTGTGGGTCAGGACACCACCGTGACCGCTGAAGCGGTAGGGCAAGCCAATTTAAGAACATCCACATTTGTCGAGAGTGATCTGGTGGGGGATATCACCGCCGGAACCCGTTACCCGGTTATTGGCCGCAGTGATCTGTACCCGTGGCTGCTGTTGGGTAATCCCGAAACATCCGCGCCATTGGGCTGGGTGTTTGCTGAACTGGTGACGGTGCAGGGCAATGTCAACACCGTGCCATTTTCCTCAGAAGTCATTGGCGCGGCTCCGGCAGCGACCCCGACCCTGGCTCAGGCAACCGTTGATCCAGCCATCACCGCCACGCCGACTCTGCCGCCGGTAGGGGTGGCTCTACCCGTCCAGCCGATTGAATCGCCCACGCCGGATTTCACAAATGTGGTGTCAGGTCTGCTGAATGGCGAGGTCAATATTCGTTTTGGGCCGGGTGTGGATTATCCGCGCATCGGTGTGGCGTTTGCTGGCGAACAATTCCAGATTACCGCCTACCATACCCAGCTACCCTGGCTGCAAATCCGCTACCCGGATGCCCCGAATGGCTTTGGCTGGGTCGCAGAGGATTTGCTCGATGTGCAGGGCGATATTTTCAGCCTGCCGGCGATTTCGCAGACCAATTTTAATTTACCGACACTGACGCCCACGCCGAATGTGATCGAAACCAGCGCCATACTGGGCGCAACTGCCGTGCCGCTGAGTCCGGAATTTGCCGCATTGGGTAATGAAGTCTGGAACATCGTGCTGAGTAATGGCTTCGACCCGCAAACCAGCCGTTTTGGGGCGTTATTTGTGATGGATCTGCAAACCGGCGAAGCGATGACCTTCGGCAGTCAGTTTGCCTTTAGCGGCACCAGCATTACCAAAGTGGCGATTCTCGACCGCCTGTATGAAACTTTGTCTTCCCCACCCGATACGCGGACGGCGGTCGATATTGCCAATACCATGATTTGCAGCGAGAACGTGGCGACCAACCGCCTGTTGGAAATTATCGGTGGCGGAGATGTCTATGCTGGCGCAAATGAAACCACGAAGTTATTCCGCGATCTGGGTCTGGAAAAGTCGTTTATCACCGCACCGTACACCATCCCCGGTGCGACCCAGCAGCCACCGAGCAGCCCGATTCTGCTGCCGACCACCATCGCCGATCAGGTCAAGGCCAACCCCGATCTGTCGAATCAACTGGCGGTGGATGATATGGGCTGGATGCTGGCGAGCATTTATCAGTGTGCCTACCAGAACAAGGGGCCATTGATCGAGGATTTTGATGGTCAGTATGATCCGCGTGAATGTCGCCAGATGTTGCATGTGATGAGCAATAATACGGTGGACGCGCTGCTGAAAGCGGGTGTGCCAGAGGATACGCGGGTGGCGCACAAACATGGCTGGGTTGATGAGACACATGGCAATGCGGCGGTGTTCTTCACCCCCGGCGGTGATTATGTGGCCGTGATTATGCTGCACCAGCCGGAATGGTTGTTTTTTGGCGAGTCGCTGCCGGTGATGGCTGAGGTTTCGCGCACGATTTACAATTACTATAATCCGGACGCGCCGATAGAAGCGATCCGCGACGGCTTTATCCCGGAGGCACCGACCTGTAATTTCGCCGGCACCCCGCTGATTGATGACCTCACCAATCCATTTTTTGACCAGTAAAATCCCCTCAACCCTGGCCCTTCTCCCACATCGGGGAGAAGGGTGTCTTTTAGCGAGGGCTTATTTCACACCGCCGAGGGTTAGCCCACCCACGATCCAGCGCTGTCCGGCAAAGAACATCAGCAGGATGGGGATGGAGACCAAAATTGACATCGCGGCGAATTTCTGCATGTCGGGCGGGGCGGTGTTGCCGCCATTCGACATACTGACCAGCGCCATCGCTAGGGTGTAATCCTGCAAGTTGCCCGTCAGGAAAACCCACGACAGAATAAATTCCGTCCACGAACCCATAAAACTGAACAGGATGACAATCGCGAAAGCCGGTAGCGCCAGCGGTAACATGATGCGGAAAAACGTGCTGATGCGTCCTGCGCCGTCAATGCGCGCGGCTTCTTCCAGATCCTTGGGGATCGTGTCGAAATAGCCCTTCAGGTTCCAGATGGCAAACGGAAGCTGACCAGAGGCAAATGCCAGCGATAGACCGAACAGCGTCAGCCGCAGGGTTTGTGTCGGTGGCATATTGGGAGACAGGCGCGATTGCAAAGTCGATGTGCCCAGGCCAATCATGATGGCTGCGAACACCGCTACCGCCAGATAATTGACGAATTGGCGCGGCTCGATGAGATTACGCAGCCCATACACTCCTAGCCAGATCAGACCCGCACCCAGCAGCGCCCCCACAAACGCCAGTAGATAATAGGGGATGGATTGAAGCAGCACCTGACTGCGAATGTTGCTGATACTGCCTGTCGCGGTATCAAAACTGGCCTGAATTTCCAGCAGATGTGCTTCTGCTGCGATTAAGGCTGACTCACCATCTGCGGCACTTTGGGCGGCGCGTTCTGCCCGGTCAATCGCCGCTGCTGATTCGTCTTCCGCTTCAGTGACCGATGCGGCTAATACCGCCAGTGCGGGTTCGGCTCCGTCGTCAGCAAGTGTCTCCTGGACATCGGTCAGCGTCTCAACCACGAAATCATCGCCGGCCACATCTTCGCCCAACTGGCTGACACGTGCGTCAATCTGCGCCTGCAGATAGGCCGCCAGATCATCCGTGGATTGGGCTTCGGTGTTGATAGTCGTCAGGGTAGACGCGTATTCCGGGGCGAGTTCGGCCAGAATTGCGGCGCGTTCTGCCTGACGCTGGCGGCGGGGCAAACTCTGTGCGAGGCCATTATAGTCATCGCGTGCATCAACCAGCGGTTCTGACGCTTCCGCGAGGGGGATATCCACCGCCGCGTTATAAATCGGGCTGCGCTCGAACATCACCGCGAAAGTGATCACAATCACAACCAGCGTTAAGAGCGCCACAGCTACCGTGATGACTACGGGGCTTGGATTGATTGTGCGTTCATCATTGTGCTTGCCGTAGGTCAGCACGATGCGGTAAACGGCCAGCACAACACCACCGACGAGCGCGGCTGAGAAGTAGGCCGGTACACCCAGCGCCAGAACGGTGTTGATCTGAAGCGAGTTGAACAGCAGATACAGCGGGATCAGGGTGCCGGTGGCGGGCAGCATCAGCAGGACGATAAACAACAGCATGCCGCCCTGACGTCCGATAAACTTGAAGCGCGAGAAGGCATAGGCTGCTGATGACCCCAGCACAACCGCGAACAGCGCCGTTCCCAACGCTACGAACAGGCTGTTCATCAGCATTTCGCCAAAGTAGATGGGCAGCACATTGGAGAAGGGTTCTGCCAGCAGTTTGTAAAAAGCGTCGAAGGTGGCGTTGGGCGGGAACAGATTGAGATCTGTCGGGCGGGAGATGCCGCGTGGGTCTACCGCCATGGAGATAATCCACAAGACCGGGAAAAGCACCATCGCCAGTATGCTGAGCAGAAAAATCTGAATCAGAATCTGGCGAATGACTGACTGCGCACCCGGAGAAAGGCGCTGGCTTCGGGTGGTGGCCGTAGCATCAATGACGGGCGTGGCTGCCCTGCGTAACGCGCCCTGCGCCTGTGTACTGGATTGTTGAATACTCATCGTGGGCTAGTCTCCATCATAAGATTGCGTGGCGCGGGTGACGCGGTTGTTAATCAACGTAATGAGCAGCAGAATGAAAAAGACGATGATGCTGAAGGCCGAAGCCGCACCATACAACTGTTCCTGCTGAATCAATTTATAAGCCTGCGTGACCAGCAAATCCGTCTGACCGCGTGGGCCACCCGCCGAAATGAAGAAAATGACATTGAACAGATTAAACGTCATGATGGTGCCTAGCATGATTGCCGGAACCATCGCCGGACGGATAAGCGGCACAGTGATATTGCGGAACTGATCCCACCAGCTTGCGCCGTCCACGCTGGCAGCCTCATACAGATCACCGGGGATGCTTTGCAGGGCTCCGGTTGCCACGACCATCATGAACGGCCAGCCCAGCCAGATATTGGTCATCAGCAGCGCATAGAATGCCAGCACAGGCGCTCCGGCCCGATCAAAACTTTCGATGAGCAGCGATGATGAAAGCGACCCCTGCAACAGGTCGAGCAGGGTGAAAATCGAAGCCGCTGCGGTGATAATCAGCAGGCCACCTTTCCACACAAAGCGGTCAAGGGTGAGTTTGCCCGTTTTAGGGTCGGCCAGCCCCTCACGGATAAAACCGCGCAACGTCCACAGCGCGATCAGACCGCAGCCGATAATGATGATATACGGCACCAGTGGGCGTAAATCTATCGGTGGAGTCTGATTGCCCAGCCAATCCGTGTTGGTCGGTATATTCGTACCCAGGCGGTCATTCAGCGAATCGGCAATCAGGTTGACACCGCCGCTGTTGAGCTGCCACATATTGTTCCAGATGAGACCGGTAATCAATACCGGCAGACCCCACGGGATGACAAACATGGTGCGGTAAAAGGCCCGGCCAAGCACGTTTTTTAAGTTCAGTACCATCGCAATGGCTACACCGAGTACGACATGAAAGAAGACGTTGACAATCGTCCACATCACATTGAAGCCCAGCAGCGGGAAGAAACTGTAATTGGGCAGGTTCAGACCTTCGATCAGCACCTTGTTGTAATTGTCCAGCCCGACAAATGGCGCGGCACCGGGATTGGTCAGATGCTGTGCGCGAAAGTCAAAAAACGAGAGGTAAATCTGATAGGCCTGTGGGTAAAAAGTGATGACCAGCATAATGAGCAGCGAGGGCAGGATAAACAGCCAGGGAATGCCGCTGGCGCGAACCCCCTGTCTGAGGCTGCTCCACATCGTGACCTCGGCTGGTGAAGATTGCGTAACTGAAGCCATAAAATATCTCCACAAAATGATAAAAAAGGCGAGGTTAGCTGATAGCTGACCTCGCCTCTTACTTACATTAAATCAAATCCAGTTTTAGCGAACGGTGGTTGTCTTAACTACCGCTCTCAGCGTGAATATCGTCAATTGCTGTCTGGATGGCTTCGTAAGTGCGGGTCGCAACCTCAGCCGGGTCTTCGCCACCCGCGCTGACAGCAGCGATAGCCTCACCCATCGGCCCCCAGAAGGCATTGAGTTCTGCACGGTTGGGGAAGGGTGTACCCAGTGTGAACTGCTCGGCAAATACCTGCAGATTCGGCTGATCGTCAATCGAGATACCGGGGTTCACGGGCAGCCAGCCAGCTTCTTCCAGGCCAATTGTCTGGCCTGCTTCACTGGTCAGGAAGGTCATGAAGTCAATATAGGCGTTCAGTTTGGCTTCATCATCGGCCAAGATAGCGCTGGGATACACACCATCGGTCTGAGCGAACAGCGCCGGGACCACATCATTGTCGAGTGCGGGCATCAGTGCGACACCGAGGTCATCACCCAGATCCTGCTCATACTGCGCCAGATTCCAGATGCCATCATAAACCATAGCCACGGTTGGGTTGGACTGATCCTGGAAACCGGGAACAGGCGAGTCGCCATTGACGCGAACGCCACTGCTGGCTTCGTCTTCGGACAGGTTGTACATATCCTGATGGAACTGGAGGTATTCCACCATGCGGTCGAAACCTTCGGTGTCCGGGGCGAAAGCGGCGTTACCTTCTTCGTCCATCAGCGCGCCACCCAGAGCGTACAGGAAACCGGCGCTGTGGAAGAAACCGTTCTGGAAATTAATGCCGGCGATACCTTCATCAGCGGCCAGCCCAGAGGAAATATCCAGCACGTCTGCCCATGTTTCAGGGGCATCCAGTACCAGACTCCTGTTATAGAAGAACGCCAGCGTCTTGGCGTTCACCGGGACACCGTAGAGGCCATCTTCAAAGCTGAAAGTTCCCCAACCGCTGTCCGCAACCTGACCTTGCAGGTCTTCGGTGACGGCGTCGCTGATATCCAGAACCAGGTTGGAACGTGCCCATTCACCGGTGCTGTCATTTGCCCAGAAAATCATGTCCGGGCCTTCACCGGCACCGGCTGCGGTGCGGAAACTGTCCTGAATGGTACCGCTGGGGTTGAAAACCTGCTCGACCACCACACCATCGGACTGGGCATTGTAGGCTTCGATCAGTGCCAGCAGGCCATCGCCTTCGGCATCCTGCTTGGCGTGCCATAACACGAGTGTAACCGGGTCCTGAGCGGTAACACCACCTACCAGCGTAGCGAGCAGGACTGCTAATAAAGCTAATATTCCTAATCTTTTAAATGACATCAAACTTCCCTTTCGTTCAATTAGAATCCTAATACCTGAAACATTAAATGAGTATCTTTAAGCCTGAGCTTAAATGCCTGAATTATAGCTGAATTATTGCTATAAGAAAGTGACATTCAACCGAAAATAATAAGGATTGCAGCCTTGTTTAGCAAACTTTCATACAATCTGAAACCTCAAAACGGTATAAATGTGATGTGGAGTAATACAACGCAACAAACCGTAAGGAAATAAAAGCGGAGCTGCTAATGAACCCCGCCGGTATATTTGTCCCCACGGCCATTGACCCAGTAGCGCCGCGCGATGGTGGCGTTGAGCCCCTCGACCCAATCGAGGATGTAACCATGTAAATACTCGGTCATCTGTACGTCGTGCTGTAACTGTGCCGCCGCCTCTAGAGAGGTATCCAGCATTTTTTGTAACAGTACCGCCTCTTCATGGGTGAGATCAGGATTAGCCGCCTGCAATTGTTGCAGGATGAGGGTCGCGTCGGGCATCTGCCGATGGTCGAATGGCTCTTTCATCGCGAGGCCGAAATCCTGTTGCAGCGCAGCCCAGACACGTTCCAGCACGTCATAATGATATTCACGCAGGGAAAGCAACCGCTGATATAAATCCTCACCGACTTCGCGCAGAAGTTCCAGCCGGGGTGGTTCTTTGGAAATCTGCTCCTCGATAAATGTTTCCAGCGCACCCCCGCTGCCTTCGGTCAGACAGCGTTCAAACAGATCCATCGCTTCGAGACGGAAATAATTGAGTTCTGCTAGCGAAGCCAGCCCCATCACGCCATAATCATCCATTGTGGTCACTTTCCTCCGCCGGACACAGATGCTTGAGATATTCCCAGGTATAAATGCCCGTTTGATGACCATCGTCCCAGACGGGTTGCAGGGCATAATTGCCGACCCTGGCCAGATCCGTCATCGCATACGAGCGTTTTGGAGTGAGCTTTAACAGGTCGTCAGGGTCATATTGTGCCCCCATATACTGGTGACCGCCCCGGCACTCCACGCACGGGCAGGCTTCCCGCAGATGGGAGAGGGGATACTGGCAGAGCGCATCGTCATTCCAGGTGATTTCCAGATAGCCGTCGGTTTTGTTTAAGGTAATGGCTTTGGGCCGTGCTGCGATCATCAATTTGTCCTGTTCGCTTGAGATTTAGCCTGTCCGATCCAATCTTCACGCTGAATGCGCTCCACGGTAGCGCGTGGTACCATGCTGGCGATTTCCTCAGCCGTGCGTTGCGCCAACTGAGCAAACGTCAGGATACCCGCATCATTCAGTGCTTTTGCAAATGAGGGCCCAATCCCTTTAATGTCAGTGAGGGTATCGGCTGCAGGGGCAGGGCTGGCCGTAGGCGGTTGTACAGGTTTTTGTGCTGGCGTGGCCGGAGGTACAGGGCGTGGTGCAGATGGGGCATGCTGCACTTGCCGTTGCTCTTCAGACTGGCCCAGAATTAACCCGATTATCAAACCGATGAAGAAGAAGAAAATTCTCTGCATCATGAATGTCTCATATTCCTGATTATTTGCCTTATTTTAGCACAGCTTTAGCTTTGTTTCGGTTAATATGTCAATGCAAGTCCAATAGTGGAACCTTGCATCTAGGGGGTGCTCTGCTAAAATCCTTTAGCGGCACCTCGTCAGTTCTTATTTAATGGCGTTTGTGCCACACAACTTTTCAGTTCGGAGACTTGTATGCGACGACTTTCGTTGATTATTATGGCCCTGTTTGCAGTTGTTTTAGCTTCCTGCCAGGGACCGCCCCCTACCCAGATCGTCCTGGTCGTGACCGCTACACCTGGCAATGCAATCGAAGAAGCTACTGCGGAAGTCGAAGCTGTTACTGAAGAACCCAGCGCTTCACCGACCACACCGGCACCTACACTCAGCGCGACTCCCACCCAGGATAGCGGCCCAACGGTTATCCCGACAGCCACCCCGATTGTGAATCAGATCCAGGTGGCGGAACAGGTCTTTGAAAATGGCCGCATGTTCTGGATTCAACCCACCAACCAGATCTGGGTGATGATTGTCACCGAGGAAGGGCGCGGGGACTGGAGCGTGTACACCGATGACTTTGAAGAAGGTGAGCCGGAAACTGACCCCGATCTCACCGCACCTACCGGGATGGAGCAGCCTCGGCGCGGTTTTGGCAAGTTGTGGCGTGAAAATCCAGAGATTATGGACGCGCTTGGCTGGGCCATTACCCCCGAATTCGGTTATGTCACCCGCTACGAGTATCATTGTATTCAGGAAGAAAACGCGGCCTGCGTGGATGGCTATCATATTGTGACCAGCCTGTACGAAGAGGCTTTCCGTTTCAACGAAGATACCGATACCTGGCAATTAAACTAAGAACCTATCCGAAAAATAGAATTTATTGCAGGGGACGCGGCATGCCGCGTCCGTACTCGATGAATTTACGGATAGATACACCTTAAACTAAGCTGCAACCCAAAATGGCCTCAAGGGAGAGAAAATGACCAATCTGAGCCGCTGGTTACTCAATCCAACCATGCCGTTTTCTCTCCATCTGGCGGCGGATGTCCGTCTGAGCAGCACGGATTATAACGACGATCAGGTCTGGGAGCTGAAGCTGGGTGAAGGTGAAGACCCGGCGTTAGCCTTGCAGACCAGTTATGGTGGACGGGTTGGCCTTGCCAGTATTCTGCCCATCTGGACTCACGATAATCGCACAGTTTATGAAACACAATCCTACGCGCATCAGCCGGTTATTACCGGTTTTGCGCCGGGATATCTGCGTATTCAGGCTTCCCTGAGTTTACAACTGGCGTTACTGGCTGAATACTGGGTCATCGATTCGCACACGATTGGCGCGTCGTTCACGCTGGCGAATGCGCATACCAGCCCCACGACTGTCCAGCTTGATCTGTTCGGTCATGTCGGCGCGCAGGGTGCGGAACAGCCTTTGAGCATGGTGCCGCTGGGTAAATCCCAGTTTGCGCTGCATCTGGGGAAAATCGCCAGTATCAATCCGGTGGTTTTGCTCGAAGAAGGCACGACCCCGCTGGTCGGTGGTGAGGCGCAAAGCGCCAAACTCAGCCGCACAGTCGAGATTGGTGGCCGCAAGAAAGTCACCGTGCGCTGGGTGCATGCGGGACTGCCGACCGTCCGTGAGTCGCTGGCGCAGACACAGTTCTGGCTTCAGCAGGATTGGAAGCCGTTTTTCAAAGAGATCACGCAGGCCACACAGCCCATTCCATTGATTGAAACCGGTGATGTCGGCACGGATGCGACGATTGCCTCGGCCTTTAACCAGAGTGTGCAGGCGTTTCTGAAGCCCACCAGCAATTTACCGCATGCGTCTATCGTTGGGGTTCGGCGCGCAAAAACCGGTTTTAGTCCACGCGGTAATGGCACCCATCCGTGGCGGGACTGGAACGGTCAGTCACCGATTACAGCCTATCTCGTGGCGCAGGCGGTAGCCAGTATTGACCCGCAACTGGCGCAGGGGATTATTCGCAACTTTATCGCGGTGCAGCAATCCGATGGCCGTATTGACTGGCGACCCGGTCTGGGAGGCCAACGCCAGGGCAGTCTGTGTCTGCCACTGTTGGCGCGGCTGGCGTGGGGGATTTTTCAATACACCGAAGATGATGCTTTTATCAAAGATGTTTTCCCCGGCCTGCTGAAATTTTTTAACCACTGGATGCAGCAGGACGCGGATAACGATGGACTGCCTGAGTGGCAGAGCGATAATCAGACCGGTTATGTCTTCTGGCCGACTTTTGGCATGGGTCAGGCATGGGCGCAAAATCTGGATATCAGCAAAGTTGAAACGCCGGATTTGCTGGCCTATCTGCTGTCGGAGGCGGTCAGCCTGTACGCGATGGCCTATTATCTGCATGACAGCGCCAACGAAACCAAGCTGGCCGCAAACATCGAAGCACTACAGGCCGCTTTAGACAGTCTGTGGAATGGTGAGCGTTACGTTTACCGTGACCGCGACACGCACGTAACATCCAGCGGCGTCTCCATCCTGAAAAATGGCCGTGGCGATGAGGAACACGTCCTATCGCTGGAACTGACCCTGCCAGACCGAATCATGGTGCGGGTTGAAGGTGGTGTGAATCACACGCCGCGCCTGACCATGCGTCTGGAAGGGCTTGATACTCAGGGCAAGGCCATCGGTGAAAGCGTGGAAACGGATGCTTTTGTATGGCAGAACAATCGCGGCGTGTACACCACCCAGCAGGTATTTTCGCGTGTTGACCGAGCGCGTTTTGATGGCCTCAGCCGTGTGTATCGCGTTTCACTGATGACACCCGACCTGACCGAACTGGATCTGAATGCGGTTTTGCCGTTGTGGTCTGCCGGTTTAAGTGCCGAGCGTAATCAACAGCTCATCGCCCAGATCACAGACAGCGAGCATTTCTGGCGTAACAACGGCGTGACGATGACTTCGGCGCAATCGGCTTATTTTGACCCGGCCAACGCGAATGGCAGCGGCGGCGTGTGGCCGTTCTGGCTGACGTTAATCGGTGAAGGGCTGATCGAAGCCGGGGAAGTCGGTCTGGCGGCGGAACTGATCAAACGCTTACTGCCGGTTCAGGTCAGTATGCTGCTTCAGAAGCGGGAATTCAACGAGTTTTATCATAGTGACCAGCCAGTCGGTTTGGGCGAAATCAGCCACATGAACGGGATTGTCCCGCTGCATCTGCTGCTGCGCGTATTGGGCATCCGCGTCATCAACAGCGGTAAAGTGTGGACAGGTGGGCCGTATGCGTGGGGGCAGTCGATCCGCTTCAGCCAGCATGGCGTGGTGGTCGAGCGTGGCGCCGAAGGGACACACATCACATTTCCATCCGGTTACGAAATTGAGCTGGATGCGAATGCAGACTGGCAGGCCGTGGAAGACCCCAAACCCGCCCGCGCCAAAGCGCTGAAGTCCTTCCAGACGCTGGCGGCGAATGCTGCCAAACCAGACGACTCGAGCCGACCTAAACGCACCACACCCGAGAAACACGACTAAAATCAAATCAGATTACGTGACATAACCCAGGAAAAGACGCGGTTATGCTTGATGAAAACCAGCTATACGATTTTATCTTTCGCAGCACTGCCGATGGCATACTGGTTAGCGATGAGGATAATCAGATTCAGCAGATGAACCCGGCAGCCGCGGCGCTGCTGGGTATTACCCTTGAAGATGTCATCGGTAAAACACCACAGGAAGCTTTTTATCATAATGCGGCGCTGCTCAATTTGTTTCAGCGTGATGGTGAGCAAATTCTGGATGTGCGCCTGCCTAAACGCCGTCTGGCGGTGGGGCTGGCGACCAGCTTCAAAAATGGTATGCGCCTGGTCATTTTGCAGGATGTGACCGAGCAGCGCGAACTGGAATCGCGCCGGGAAACACTCGTCAAATCGCTGGCGCATGATCTGCGCAACCCGATTGGCGCGCTGTCCGGATTTGCTGATCTGGTCACCAAATTTGGCGACCTCAACCCGCAGCAGGCGCGTTTCGTCAAACGCATTCAACAGACCACCGCCAAATTGCATGATGTGGCGGAGTCGCTGGTTGATCTGGCGTGGATCGAAGCCGGGATGCCGATGGAGCATGTGCCGATTGAACTGAGCAAAATTATCAGCCAGGTGGTGGCGCGGCTGCGGCCAATCGCCCATTCGCGGCGTATCACGATTGCGGTATCCGTGCAGTCACCGATGCCAGCGGTGATCGGTGACCCGCAGCGGCTGGAACTGACGATTTATCATCTGCTGCATAACGCGATTGTGTATTCCCGCGACGAGGAAAGTGTCGTGATCCATGCGTGGGGGGATACACACGAAGCCTATTGCAGCGTGGCGGATCAGGGCATTGGCATTGCCGATGATGAACTGGAGCAGATTTTCGACCGTCTTTACCGCTCGAAAGATGAACGTTTGCAGGATATCCCCGGTGGTGGGCTGGGGCTGACGATTGCCAAAACGATTATCAAGCGGCATGGCGGTGACCTGTGGGCGGCCAGTAATCTGAATGAGGGCAGCACCTTTACATTTGTCCTGCCGACTGTGGACATTTCGGGATAACTGATGCGAAAAATTAAAATCAGCCTGCCAGCAGCAGCGACCAATCTGGGGCCGGGTCTGGGGACATTGGGGTTGGCATTAGGGCTGCGTGTGGTGGTCGAGATGACCGAGCGGCGCGATCAGCAGTTGGTGGTCGAAACTGAGGGCGAAGGCGCGGGTTATTACAGCACTGGCTTGCAGCATCCGGTTGTGCTGGCGATGATCCGGCTGTTTCAGGCGCAGGAACGCGCTTCACTGGGAATCACTATCCGCATCGTTAATCCGATTCCGCTGAACAGCGGCCTGGGGGTGGAAGCGGCGTTTCTGGTGGCGGGGATTATCGGTGCCAATAATCTGCTGGGAAATCCGTACTCGCGTGACCAGTTGTTGCAATTCGCCGCGCAATTCAGTCCACGTCCCGACGGTGTGCTGGCGACTCTGCTGGGTGGGCTGACCAGCGGCATCCTCCAGAATGACACGCTGCTGTATCATTCCCTGCCAGTAACCCCTTTGAAAGTCGTGGTGGTGCTGCCTGAAGCCGATCAGTATCAGGCCAGTATCGAGCAGGCGGTGCCGCAGAGAGTGAGCCTTGAAAGCGCGGTCTATAATCTGCAACGGATTCCACTGCTGATTGAAGGACTGCGCACCGGCAATCTTAGCCTGATTGGCAAGGTGATGGATGATCATCTGCAGATGCCGTTTCTGACGGCGCATATCCCCGGTTACAGTCATGTGCTGGAAATCGCGCGGCGGGCGGGAATCACCGCTTTGACCATCAGTGGCAACGGCCCGGCTTTGCTGGCGTTTACTGAGTCGCGTCATGAAGTGCTGGCCGAGGCCTTAGTCGCGGCTTTTACCAATGCCGGGGTAGAGGCACGCGCCTGGGTGCTGCCGATTGACACCCAGGGCGTGGTGATTAGTGCCGTGCAATCCGCCTAACTGCGAATCGGCAGATTTGCCAGCGGATAACTGGTGGCGACAAATCCAGCATTGACCCAACCGGACAGGCCGTTGGCTAACTGCACCAGCAGCCAGTTCCCGCCAGCGTTGCGCCCCACCAGACTCACTGTTTCGCCACCCCGCAGCCGATCAAACAGCGCAAAGTTGACCCCCGGTCCATAACGTACATTCAGGCCGCTGGCCGTGATAATTCCGGTTTGCCCACCAATCGAAACGGGTGGCGGGAAATTAGGTGTGGTG
>JBBSQD010000162.1:0-14032 GCA_038258185.1 Aggregatilineales bacterium
AGTTTAATCCACTTGCTCCTCAGGTGCCAGAGAGGCTTAGCCCGCCACGCTGCGCGATGGCGCGCCAGCACCGTCTGCCGCGGGCGCCGCCGGTGCTGGATGGCCTGGCGCGTCATGGATCATGGCGCTCATGCCCGTCCGAAATGTTCATTTCGTCCGCTAGCGAACCTGTTTACGGAGTAACCATGTCCGACAAGAACAAAACGCACTATACCAGCCGCCTCAGTCTGCACATCACACCAGCGATGAGCGACCGGCTGGATCAGATCGCGCTGCTGCGCGATGAAGCCAAAGCCGAGATTGTCCGCGCTGCGCTGCGGGCATATCTCGATGAGCAGGAAGACCTGCTGGGCAGCCGCAAGCACTTCACGAAGATGTTCCAGCGTCGCGTGGATTATATGGAACGGCTGCTGGTCATCTGTCTGTGGCTGAATGTACAGGCGATGCAGATTCTGTACGAGCGCGTGAAGCAGGAACCGTATGACCTGGCGGACTTGTTGCAGGATGCGATTGGTGCAGGTATTGCTACCGAGGATGGCATTCATGGGCTGGTCGAACGTGCCGTCCAGGAGAAAACCAAACCGCCAGCGAAATGATCGACTGGCGGCACGGCTGGAACGGTGTATTCCGAGACTTAGCACCTTGAGAATACACCAATCCGGTCGTGCTGTCCATCAAAATGTCTTACACATTATGAGGAGCACTATTGTGAACAGCACAAGTACGCCGCCGATTGTTCAGGCGGCAAACAGTAACAGCATTGCAGCTGCGAAAGGTTATGCGGCACTGGGGATGAGTGTCATCCCCCTGAAAGGCAAGCGTCCGGCACTGACCAGCTGGACACAGCACCAGCAGGGCAGGGCAGCCGCAGCGGAAATTGAAGCCTGGCATCGGCAGGGGGTGCTGCACAACATCGGTATCGTCTGTGGGGCAGTATCTGGTAACTTGGTCGTGCTCGATCTGGATGGTGCGGCAGGCTATCCGGCTTTTGCCGCGAGTTTCCCGCAGCTGGCAGAAACCTACACGGTTGCCACGGGTGGGGGTGTGGGGCGGCATGTGTACTTCCGGGTTGAGCAGATGCCACCGAGCGTCAAGGCGATGGGGACACCCATCGGCAACCTGGAACTGTGCGGGGAAGGGCGGCAGGTGGTCGCACCGCCGAGTATCCATCCAACGACTGGCAAACCGTATCGGGTCGAGAAGGCCTGCGACATCCGGCAAGTGCCTGACCTGGACGAACTGGTGGGGTGGATTGAGGCATTCAAGCCACGTGAGGTGCAATCCACCTGGAAGCCGCCAGTGCGAGTGAGTTTCCCGACCGGTGAAGCCACCCTCAATCCGCGCGTGCTGGAGGCCATCGCCCATGAGCTGTTGCGGCAGGACTTCCGGCGGCAGGGCGACTGGTTGCACGGACGCTGCCTCCATCCCCAACGGCACAGGAACGGCGACCGCAATCCCAGCTTCGGCTTCAACCTCAGCAGTGGTTATGGCCACTGTTACGTCTGCGGCACCATGTTGGCAAAGGAGATCTGTGAGACGCTGACCATCGACCCGGAGCAGCTGGGTGGGCTGGTCGAACGACCCGAACCGCCGATCATTCAAGCACCCATGAAGACAAAGCGTGAACCTGCACCGGATAAGCCCAATGACCCACCGCCACCCGCACCGACGGACTACAGACTGCCGGATTGGCTGGCGCAGTATATGGACTGGTCGGGGACAACCGGCAATCAGACCCCGATGATTTTCCATCAGGCGGCGGGCTTGTGGCTGCTGGCAACCGCGGTCGGACGCAGGCTCTATGGCGAAGCGCCATGGGGGGTGAAGATTTACCCGAATCTGTACCTGATGCTAGTAGCTGGGACGACCTTCTACCGCAAGTCCACCGCCTACAAGCTGGCCGAGCAGGTGGCACGACAGGCGATTCCACATATGCTGATGCCGACACCGGGTTCGCCCGAACGCTTTCAGGAGGCGCTGGCCGGACGGATGCCCTCCAACTTCGACAAGCTCGCCCGCGAACAGCAGGAACGCCTGACGAAAGCCCAGCCTTTCGCCGCCCAGCGTGGCCTGCTCAAGGATGAGGTAGCGGGCTTGTTCGGTGCGATCAACAAGCGTGATTACATGGTCGGCATGAAAGACCTGCTCATGGAACTCTATGATTGCCCGGACTACTTCGACAAGGACACGCAAACTGGGCTGAACATCGTTGAGAATGCGGCATTGAGTATTCTGGGCGTGACCACACCGGCCAGCCTGTCCTGTGCGGTCAGCACCGGCGATTGGGACAACGGGCTGCTGATCCGCTTCGCGCTGCTCAGTCCTGAATCGAATTATGCCGAGCGCCCCGCCGCGAAGCAGTATCGCACTGTACCGCAGGCATTGGTTGATGATCTGAAAGCCTTGCATGACCGCCTGCCAGCGCCTCAACAGTCCGAAATGGGCATGAAAGCGCCAGGATCACTGCGGCTCAACGTGCAGTGCTGGGAGCAGGTTCAGAACTACGGCGACTGGCTGCGGCGCCGGTGTGATCCGGGTCGGGATACCGAACTCGATGACCGGCTCAAGGGGGTATATGGACGAATGCATGTGCAGGCGTTCAAGCTGGCGAGCCTGTTTGCCGCGCTGGATTGGCTCAAGACCAGTGATGATGTACCGACCGTCACCGCTGATCACTGGCAGGCGGCACACGCCTTGGCTGAAGGCTGGCGCGGGAGCACGCATCGGCTGCTGGAGCAGCTGGATCGTAGTGGTGAAGCCACCATCGAACGCCGTCAGCAGGATCGGATGCTGACTGGTATCCGGGCAAAGGGCGAGCAGGGCATCGAACTGCGTGATCTGTACCGCCAGATGCATGTCACCGCCAAAGTCGGACGGCAGGTGGCGCAGGAACTAGTCAAAGCCGGATTGGTGGTCGAACGCCGCCTCAGCGGAGCCGAAGCCTACATCGCCGTCGAACATATCCCGACCGAGTGAAGTGTGTGACTCAGGCGACAGATGTGACACGTGACTCGGTGACAGATTGATTTTGTCACGGAGTCACGTTGTCACACTGTCACGTTTGTCACCGATTTTGAGGAGAATCACTGTGAACCACACCCAAAGAATTGCCCACGTTGCCCGACAGCGGCGCAGCCTGACAAAAGCCCTCGTTCGTGAAGCGGTGGAACGTTATCTGGAGGCACTGGCAGACGACATTGCCAGCGGTGAATGGGTCGATCTGCCCGGCATCGGCAGGATACAGGTCATCCAGGAGGAAGCCAACGGCGTGCTGACTTCATTCGGCAGGGATGGTCAGCGCGTCAAACGACATGTTGCCCATCGCCTGCGGACGAGAATGAGGTTATATCAGAGATTTAAACAACGCTGTAAATCGAACTAGGATCCATCCATCCATCCATCCGACCTATCCTAGACTAGGATGATTTAGGTGGCGCATTCAACATGTGCGCCACTTTTTTTCCTGCAAAAGTAGATCACGGCAGATTTATGATTAATTTACGCACACCTTCGATGACAAGCCGATCTTTCATGGAATAAAGTGAGTAGGGATCGCGAACGTCGAGTCTGCCCCATCGTAGATTTTCATAAGCGAACATGCGACCAATTTGTAGATAATGCTGGGATTCGATCTTGTCATTGAGCTTAACGCTGTTATCCCCCCTTAGTGACCTCATATACATCTGTATATGTTGGTTCAGTTTGTGTGATTTTCTCACACGTGTATTCAGATCGACCAAAGCATGAGCTAGGTGTCGGGGCGTGTTTTCGTCGAGCCAAAGTAGATCCGCGTGGGGATGAACTGACCGGATCGTCATGAGCGTTTCAGCACCCATCGTTGAGGCAAGCCTGTTGCGCATTTCAATGAGCATTCTCGCTTGGTCTGGATTACTAAGGGACTGAAGCATATTGCCCAAACCGAGATGAAGAGCAACTAGATAGTTATGGATGGCTTCGCGACCGTTCTCGTTTAGGTAGCAAGTTTTCGCTAGTGCATAATAAGCCATCGCGTCCATGTAATTGAGTTGAATCGCTTTGCGGTACGCATCTTTCGACGCGGCATAATTTCCTTCTCGTTTTTGACGCAAACCAAGTTCTTGGAATTTATCAGATTTTTCTTTGTTAACTAAGCGCTGCTGTCCATCGCCTGCGTTGCTTGGTTTAGGGATGGATACAACGGCGCTTTGGTGGTGAACCGGTGCTGCGCGACCCAGTTGGACTGAACTGGTCGAAGTCGCCTTACTTTGCAATCGCCATGCAAGATAGTGATCCCAGTCGTGTGATGTTCCTTTTGTTAATTCGTTGTAACCAGGCTTGCCAACGATGAGGGAAGACATCTCAATAACAGTGTAGCCATCATCTGCTATCTCATTAACGAGCATTTGCATCATCATCAACCACGCAGATTCGAGAGGTTGCTCAGGGCGCAGCCGAAGTGCTACCTTCATGTCTTCAAATGCCTCGTGAAAGCGTTTATATTTATGATAGAGGGAAGCACGGTCTGCGTAAGGTTCAGGAAAATCTGGAGCAATCTGAATTGCGTTGCCAAAATCTGCTAATGCTAACTGTGCCGACTCGGTGAGCTGCTTGGGAAATGCATACTTCATATCATCATGCAGGCGTATTCTACCTCGCGCGTAGTATCCGATTGCGCTGCCGGGTTGCAGTCGTATCGCAGTTTCCGCATCTTCTAAGGCGTGTTCAAAATCATACTTGGAGACCCTATTCCCGAACTTAAAATTGAAGCTGCGTCCAACATGAGCCTCCGCCAACATTGGATTCAATTTGGGTGCTGACGACGGACTTAGCTTCAAAGCTTGCTTGAAATCCGAAATTGCTCCCTCAAAATCGCCAAGTGATGACCTTATCTGTCCTCGGCGACTAAAGTGGTGTGAGTCATTTGAATTGAGACGCACTGCTTCATTCATATCCTTGAGTGCTTCGTCGAGTCTACCCATAACCTGATATAAAGCACCGCGGAAGAAATAGTTGTCAGTATCTCGCGGTTCCAAACGGACAGCCTGATTGAAATCGAGCACCGCATTTTCGAAATCGGACATTCCTTGACGTGCCTGACCGCGATTCAGATAATAAACATAGTTTTGCTGATCAAGACCAATAGCACGGCTTAAATCTGCTACGCCTCCTACAAAGTCCTGTTTTTCCATTCGATACTGGGCGCGCCGATTGTACGCCTCCGGATAGGTCGGTGACATGTTAATAACACATGATAAGTCGTTAATCGCTGCATCAATATTTCCTGTTTGAGCCGAAAGATTTGCGCGCATCGTATAGATTTCAACTGCTATTTCGCCTCGCGGCGCGATGGCAAGCGCTTGTGCCCAGTTGTCCATCGTTTGAGCCAAATTTCCCATTTCTGCATATGCTACCGCTCGGGAATGATAGGCATAAGCAGCGGCTTGATTCCTGACCTCGATGTTGATGACATGCGTAAAGGCGGCAATCGCGCTCTGGTAGTCACCATTCTGCATACAAGTCTCTGCCTTTTTAAAGAATGGTAGTGCTTGTTGGGAAACCGAAAATGATTCCATCATACTGACCTTTATGGTTGCGAACTCAGTCGTTCGTTAATTTCACGGATAAGGTTGTTGATCTCCGGTGCATTGACCCCAATGACACGGCATCGCTGTAAGTCTTTGAGTGCGAGATCGT
Source organism: Aggregatilineales bacterium (assembly GCA_038258185.1). Classification (GTDB taxonomy): domain Bacteria; phylum Chloroflexota; class Anaerolineae; order Aggregatilineales; family Phototrophicaceae; genus JAIOHN01. The sequence goes on from JBBSQD010000162.1 coordinate 5,674, forward strand.
CCCGCCTTAAAGAGATCAAGGCAGTAGCCCGCGCAAACAATGTGTTTATGTCAGATGGAGTCAACCGCAGAGTAGATGTATAGTCCCGAACCGCGCTGCGAAAATCGCCCACCTGCTCGAAGTCCGTGGCTCGATTGAAGTATGAGTCGGGATCATCGGGATTTAGTTCAATTGCGCGCGTATAGTCCGCAATCGACGAGGCATAGTCTCCAAGTGCGGAATGAGCGTTCCCGCGATTCACAAAACCACTTGATACATCAGGAGCGAAATTAACCGATATGTTCAGGTAGTTTAGAGCATCGCGAGGTCTTCCGGCGAGAAGGCAAATAACGCCCAAATTATTATAAGATCCTGTATCCTGTGGGTTGATGCGAATGGCGGTCAAGTAATCAGCATACGCATCATCGTGCATGTTCCATGCTTGGTAGATTAAAGCTCGATGGTAATAGACTGCTGAGATCGGTGTGTTTTTGCGGATACATTCGTTGTAATCCGCAAAGGCTTCGTGTAAGCGATCGCTCGATTGGAATGCTAATCCGCGCAGGTACAGCGCAAGCTCATGATCAGGTTGTCGGGTAAGTACAAGATCGGCATCCAATATCGCATTTGAGTAAATCTTTACCTCAAACCAACATTGCGCCCGGTACAAATAAATCTCCACATCCAAATTCGGCTGCTGACTGATCGCGATGGAATAATCTTCGATAGCTGCCGCGTATAACTTGAGCTGTTGGAATATGATGCCGCGATTTACGTAAGCAAAGAGCGAATTGCCGTTCAAAGTCAGCACACGTGAGTAATCGTCTGCAGCTTCATTTAGCATGTTCTGTTGGGACAAGAGTGCTGCACGGTCGAGTAAGGCCGCTTCATAAAATGGGTGAATGGCGATAGCGGCATCTAGATCGTTTTTGGCTTGGCTCAGATTGCCCTGCTCCATCTCCAAGGATCCGCGCAAGGCATACAGCTCAGCGATGTCAGGAGCAAAACGAATGGCAGAGCTTAAGTCGACAAATGCTTCGTCATAGCGTTGGAGATAATAGTAAACCAATCCTCGAAGCTGAATTGCCTCGACAAAATCGGGCTTTAGTTGAATGGCGCGGTACAGTTGTACCAAAGCTCCCTGTTGATCTTTGGATTGCAGGTACTGCCTAGCGCGTATGAAGAAATCAACGGGTTCTTCACCAGCCTGACAAACAGTATCAGAGTCCTGAGCCACTTGTGTTGCAACCTGCACACTGCGTCGAATGTAACTACCTCCAAGGAGTTTGCTATTCGCTGAGGGGAGGATGGAGTTATTTGGCTGCGTCATGTGGCGTTTGTTCCCTCAGATGAGTTAAGTAAATCCGCGCGTTGGAAATGCGTGTGTCGAGTTCGGCACACATCTCTGCTAAAATGTTCCGTCCCTGCTGTTCGCTGTCTTCAAAATGCTGTTTGATGGCGTAAAGCTCGCTAGTCAGCAACTGTTGGATATCTTTTTCGAGCGATTTCAGCTTGTTGAGCACCACTTCGATTTTCCGGTTGAGTACCGACAAATCCGATTCAGTGGAGCCTGTACCGCGAGAGGCCGCGCCCCATTCCTCAAGCAGCAGTTCTAAGCGCTCAACATCCTGTGCTACAAACGCTTCATTGACTTTTTGCATAAACACGGTTCGATTTTGGCGATCCTGCTCGTCGCCCGCAAGATCGGGATGAGCGAGTTTAGACAGCTTACGCCGAAGTGTCTTAAGGTGGTCGCTCGGTTGAAATTTGGCGATGCGCTCTGGCGGTTGCGGGGGTTCATCTTCAACGGATGCGCCTGTCTCTTCGGCTGTAGCGTGCGCCTGCTCACGTGCACGTTTTGCATGTTCATGTGCAGATATATCTGCTGGCGCTTTTGCAGCGAGCAATTCAGCGATCTGGGCTTCAAGGTCATCAAGAACGGCATAGCGACTCCCAATGTGAACACGATACACACCAGAAAAGACCACCATCGCGACCTGAAGTGTGTTGAATTCTAGCTCCCCCTCCTCAAGTAGTGCTTGCAGCCGCGATAACTCTCTCCGCTTCGCTTCAAGTTCTGCTTGTTCTGGGGAAAGGGTTTGCACGAGTGATGAAGTTCTGGCAGGATGGCCTCGGTGTGAGGGGGGGACAGTCTTGTTATCGTCGTTCACTTGTTAACCTATTAAAGATTCAGCGTCCATGTTCATTTTACTATGTTGCAACATGAGCCAACCGTTAAAGATTCCAAGCAAGTCTTCGGTATGGTATTCAATGTCCCATTTTGCTTATACCAAACGATCAAAACCTTTCGATGTTAAAGGGTAGATTTTCGTTACCAATAGTATAATGACTAATAGGTGTCCCGTCTCAGGTTCGATTTGAGCCCTTCCTGTTTTGTCCTCTTTAAATCTGATTCGCAAGTTGGTAAAACGTGGGTGACACAGTTCAGGTAGTATAAAAATACTTGAATCCCGACAATTGCATTCAATAGCTTTTCTAGTGGCAGCCCAGTTATACAAGGAAGTCTAAATGATTACAGGTTATAACCTTTCACTCCCTACTACCGGACAGGTTGTAAGAGTTCGCCAAAGACAATACATCGTCTCATCAATAGATGAGAGTAGTTTGCCCGATGAGGTTCTCAGGACGCATACCAGTTGGGATAATCAGCATTTAGTCACGTTGGCATCCATTGAAGATGATGGCTTAGGCGAAACACTCCAAGTCATCTGGCAGTTGGAGCCAGGTACTCACATAATCGAGAGATCGACATTGCCAGAAGCCATAGGGTTTGACTCACCAGAACGCCTCGATGCTTTCCTTGATGCTGTTCGATGGGGAGCAACAGTAGAAGCAAATCAGAAATCTCTACAATCCCCATTTCGTAGTGGAATTGATCTGGAAGACTATCAACTTGATCCGCTTGTACGAGCTGTGCAGATGCCGCGTGTTAGCCTACTTATTGCAGATGATGTAGGCCTCGGCAAGACCGTCGAAGCCGGACTGGTGATACAAGAACTTCTTGTCCGTAATCGGGCAAGAACAATTTTAATTGTATGTCCTGCGGGATTGCAATTACACTGGCGTGATCAAATGAGAGATAAGTTTGGCCTTGAATTCCGTGTTGTGGATTCAGAACTAATGAAGAGGCTTCGTCGTGATAGAGGGATTCATGTGAACCCCTGGGCACATTTTCCGAGACTAATCACGTCTATCGACTTTCTCAAACAAGATACTCACTTTCGCAAGTTCCGTGAAACCCTTCCAGCGGATGGAGAACCACGTTTTCCACGTACTTTTGACATTCTTATCGTAGATGAAGCCCATAATGTTGCCCCATCTGGACGGGGCAAATATGCTATTGATAGCCTTCGTACACAGGCTATCCGAACGATTTCACCTCATTTTGAGCATCGGATTTTTTTATCTGCTACGCCACACAATGGTTATCTTGAGAGCTTTACTGCACTCTTGGAATTGCTCGACAATCAGCGTTTTGCTAGAGGAGTGAGACCTAATAGGGATCAACTCGATACGATTATGGTGAGACGGCTGAAGCGCGACATCAAGGACAAGTGGGAACAACCACGGTTTCCAGAACGACAACTGAATGTGATTGAGGTCGATTACACAGATGAGGAACGCCAGGCACATCGTTGGCTGCGCCAATATACGGATAGTCGAACTCGAAATGCACAAAGCGATACAGAAAAGTTCGCTACAGAATTTGTCCTAAAACTACTTAAGAAGCGATTATTCTCATCACCTGAAGCCTTTAAAACGACATTGCAGAAACATGAAGTTACGATACGAAGTACGGCGGAGAAGGTGGCGCGTAAGAAAGCAGGCCCAACAATTGGCATATTACGCCGCCAGATCGCACAAACAGATGAAGACTATGCGGATGATGAAAACTATGAGGCTGCAAATGAAGGCGCAGTCGAATCTGCATCGGCAGCTTTCACTAAACTTTCGCACGAAGAAGATACACTGCTGAGGAATATGCGGGATTGGGCGGAGAGAGCATCTGCTCAACGGGATAGCAAAACATGGGCATTTGTTAAGTGGCTGCGTAGTGTTGTGAAACCGGATGGTAAATGGAACGATGAGCGTGTCATCATCTTTACTGAGTACCGCACAACGCAACTCTGGTTACAGACAGTTTTGGTCGCTGAGCAACTAGGCGATGGAGAACGCCTGGCAACCATTTATGGTGGAATGGATGATGAACTCCGAGAAGAAATCAAAGCTGCATTCCAAGCCAAGCCAGATGACCAGAATAGATTGCGTATCTTACTGGCGACTGATGCGGCATCCGAGGGTATCGACCTACAGAACTATTGTCATCGACTGGTGCACATTGAGATACCGTGGAACCCAAACCGCATGGAGCAGCGCAATGGACGTATTGATCGTCATGGCCAGCGGTTCAATCCACAGATATATCATTTCGTCACGCAGGGATATGCCGAGCGAACAAATGGATACGATACAGTAGCAGCGGATGAGCTCGATGCAGATCTCGAATTTCTGATGCGGGCTGCTGAAAAGATCAACCAAATTCGAGCTGATCTAGGCTATGGCAAAGTTGGTCAGGTCATTGCTCAACAGGTCGAAGAAGCAATGATGGGATATCGCAAGCACTTTGATGTCAGTGGGGCAGAAAAAGACGCTGATCCTGTCCGCCAGATGCTCAAATTCGAGAAAAATGTCGCCAAACTCGTTGAAGAACACATGGGACGTTACTATGAGACCATGCATGATCTGAATTTATCGCCTGAAAATATCAGGCGAGCTGTTGAGGTTGCACTGGACCTTGCAGGACAACAACCCCTCATACCTGTTGAGATGGAAGGGGGCTACTATCTGCCAACCCTCACTGGCCCCTGGGAAAGCGCACGTGAAGGGTTGCTTCATCCACACACCCGCGTTGAGCGTCCCATTGTCTTTAATAATGAACTGTCTCGTGGGCGCGATGATGTAGTGTTGGCTCATCTGAATCACCACCTGGTCCAACTCTCACTGCGGTTGCTGCGTGCCGAAATCTGGTCACCAGAGACGGAACGCAGGCTTTACCGCGTGACTGCCCGCACTGTGCCAAATCATGTGCTGGATGGTCCTGCCGCTATCGCTTATGGTCGATTGGTCATCGTTGGCAACGACAGCCACCGCCTTCACGAGGAACTGATTGTTGCTGGTGGCTATATCAATCTGCGTGACGGCAAATCGACTTTCCGGCGTATGAATGTTAGTGAGGTTGACAGCGCGACAGAGGCAATGACCAACCATCCCGCCACACCCAAAGTCCAGGAGAACCTCATGGAACTATGGGAGGGCATCCGCGATGGGTTGGAGCTGGCCTTAGAAAGGCGTGCCGAAGGTAAACAGGAAACGCTGGAAAAAACGCTGAACGAGCGCATGACGAAAGAACAAGAAAATATCGAAACCATCCTGCGGGAACTTGAAAGAACTATTCAAAACGAACTTAAGACCGATATATATCAGCTTGAGCTGCCGGGCTTCAGCGATAATGAGATGGATCAGGTACGACGTAATGTCAGCGCATTACGGGCACGACTTGAACAAATCCCGAATGAGATCGAACATGAGCAAGCATCAATTGCCATGCGGTTTGCAGACCCGCAGCCACGACTGTTCCCGGTTGCCGTTACATTTCTTATCCCTGAAAACATGAACCGATAGAAAGAGGTATCGATGACAATTCCAGAAACAATTCTTAAAGCGGTACATGTTTTGGTAAACGAGCAGGAACTTCAAACGTTTACACGGGAAGAAATCCGCCATCAAGCGGGCATTGAACACGAGATTTGGAACAAAAGCTATAGCCCTACCTTTCAGGGCATGAGAGCCGCACCAGCGGGCAAAGGGCCGAGTGTTGGCGAACGATTCAAGAATGTATTTGAACAGCTTGAACACGGTAAGTATCAGCTCACCGAATATGGCAAAAAACTATTAAACGAAATCAAGGAAGATTGGGTTTAACTTATGCCCTCAATAGCAAGAACACATGCCGAATGGCTTAACCTGATTGATATTTCCGGCCCCTTCCTGACCATAGAGGTGCTGTCACGGGAATTTCCGCAAGGATTAGACACGCAGGATACATCCCTGCGGACAGAACTCCAGGCGGCTTATGAGGAGTGGCGAGAGGACCAGCAAAGTTCCCGTCCCGATCCTGCTATCCACAACCGCTGGATTGGCTATGTGATCGACACGGTACTGGGGCATATTGATGCTGTGATTGCTACAGGTCAAGCGATCCCCGCCGACATGAAACTGGTCTCGCGTGAGTTTGGTGAGGTACGCCCGCAGATTGTGATTCATGAACCGGATTCACCCGCAAAAGCCCGTCTGCTGGTGCTGGCATATCCCTACAACCAGTCATTGGAACGCCAGGTGCAGGGCAACGCGATTGCTGCGAGTCCCGCGACACAGATGATGGAACTACTCCATGCAACGAATGTAAGCCTGGGGTTGGTAACGAACGGCGAACAGTGGATGCTCGTCCATGCCAAGCCAGGTGAGACGACCAGCTTCATCACATGGTATGCCGACCTATGGGTTAAAGAGAAAATCACCCAGCAGGCTTTTGTGAGTTTGCTGGGTGTGACTCGATTCTTTGGCATGACGGAGGACAAAACGCTCGAAGCGTTGATGGCGGAGAGCGCCAATGCCCAGCACGAAGTGACAGATCAACTGGGTTATCAGGTACGCGAAGCGGTTGAAATTCTGATTCAGGCGATTGACCGCATCGACAAAGGTCGCAACCGTGAACTGCTGGTTGATGTGGACGAAAAGCGCCTGTACGAAGCGGCGCTGACCGTCATGATGCGGCTGGTGTTCCTGATGAGTGCTGAGGAGCGCGAACTGCTGCTACTCGGTGACCCGATTTACGACCAGCACTATGCCGTGACGACGTTACGCGCCCAACTGCGTGAAGTTGCCGACCTTTATGGTGAGGAAATCCTCGAACGGCGGTTTGACGCATGGAGCCGACTGCTGGCGGTTTTCCGGGCGGTGCATGGAGGCATCCAGCATGAAAATCTGCGTTTACCTGCTTATGGTGGCAGTCTATTCGATCCTGACCGTTTCCCGTTTCTGGAAGGACGCGAATCAGGTACACACTGGCGCACAAGCAATGCTGTTCCGCTGACGATTGATAACCGCACCACGCTGCACCTGCTGGAAGCACTACAAATCCTGCGGGTGAAGATACCGGGTGGCGGCATGGCGGAAGCCCGTCGTTTGAGCTTCCGAGCGCTGTCCGTGACGCAAATCGGGCATGTTTATGAGGGTTTGCTGGATCATGAAGCCCGCCGCGCCGAAGATTACGTAGTGGGTTTTGAAGGTACGAAACATAAAGACCCTGAAATCTCTCTGGCAAGGCTCGAAGGATTCACAAACCCCACCGACCTTGAAGATTTCCTGACCAGTGAAACCGGACGTTCCGCCTCTGCCATCCGTAATGGCTTGAACAACAACGCCGATTCTGAACGGGTGCGCCGCTTGGGTATTCTTTGTGGGGGGGATGACGAACTCTATAATCGTGTTCTACCCTATCTGAAATTACTCCGTGATGATGATCGCGGCAGACCGTACCTGGTGTTCCCCGGAGGGGTCTATGTGACAGCAGGGGCCACCCGCCGCGCTACTGGAACCCACTACACGCCCGAATCGCTGACCATCCCTATTGTCAAACATACGCTGGAACCGCTGGTCTATCACGGACCCGCCGAAGGCTGGGATGAAGCTGACTGGCAGTTGAAAACACCCGCCGAACTGCTGGAACTGAAAATCTGTGATATGGCGATGGGCAGTGGCGCGTTTCTGGTGCAGGTGGTGGAGTATCTGTCGGATCGTCTGCTGGAAGCATGGGAGCAGACAGCACAGGCTGAATCAAAAGACATTACCGAAATTATCCCGCGTGTGCTGCCGCATGGAGAGCGCTCTGAGGGGCAATTACGGGAAGAGATTATTTCGCCCGATGATCGCAAAACACTCGCCAAGCGACTGGTGGCAGATCGCTGTATTTATGGGGTGGACAAGAATCCGCTGGCAGTCGAGATGGGCAAGCTCAGTTTGTGGCTGATCACCCTGAGCAAGGGACGCGCTTTCACCTTCCTTGACCATGCGCTGAAGTGCGGTGACTCGCTGGTGGGGGTGAACCTTGAGCAGATGCGTTACTGGAAACTGAATCCTGAGCGCAACAGCGATGGCGAAATTGTCGAAACCGAGCAGATGATCGGGCAACGTTTGCAACCCATTCTCGACTACGCCATCGAAAAACGTCGCCAACTGGAGAGCTTCACTGTGAAGGACATCCGCGACCAGCAGGCGAAAGCTAACCTGTACGCTGAAG
>JBBSQD010000163.1:0-14017 GCA_038258185.1 Aggregatilineales bacterium
CCGGGTGTAATTGTTGAGAATGCCTCGATTGAGCAGGATTTGTATTTTACGATTGATCCTTTCCGTGCCGGTTGTGATATCCGCTGGTTTAGTGGTGAGCCTACCCCGACCCCCACACCGACTGCTACACCCTGGCAACCACAAATTACGGCAACGCCAGAGCCTGTACCTAAATATCGCTATTTGGAGGATGCGCTGGAAGCTGGTGATTACCCGGAAGCGTTAGCGATGCTGGATCGTGATATTGCCTCCAGCCTGGATAACCCTGACTATCTTTATCATTATCGCTATCAGCGAGCTTCTCTCCTGCAAAAACTCAATCACCCCGACGAAGCCTTAGCCGAATATGTCGCCATCTACGAAGCTGCGCCGGACTCCGCGTGGGGAATGCTGGCGGCGCTGCATTTAGAAGTAATCGAAACAGAATGAATATCACAAAAGGACTTACGATGCGCTTTTTCCTGCTGATCTGCCTGTTTGCCTTAACATCTGTGTTGCTGTCGGCCCAGGCTGAGGTGACCTACCGCCTGCGCGTGCCGGACGCGGAGGCCTATGTAGACGATGTGGAAGCCATACTTGAAATAGCAATGACGGGTTATATGGCTCCAAACAGAGACGATTTATTGGCAGAGGCCACGGCCATTTCTGATGAAGTCAATTGGCGTTATTTAGAACGCGAACTGATAAATGCCCGCCAGTTAGGCAAACTTTATCAGTTTTATACCCGTGTTCTAGGAAGCCGAGGTTATTATGGTGATCCTCCCGGAACTGAATGGTTGTATCCGTTGGTTCAACTCTGGGTGGAGGAAAATTCAATCAATCTGGCTGAGGTTAGCCAGGTCCCGTTTGATGATTACATTATTGAAGTGGATAGACTCAGAAGTATGGGTGGGACATGGGCTTATCTTGTGAAAATCCTGGGCCAACCCTCTTACCAGTCAGAGCGTCCGCTTATGGGTACTTTCGTAGCTATTCCTGACGAATCGGATGGTTATAGTTTTCCACCATTACCTTCGTCAATTGATGGCGGTGTTGTAGCCAGTGGCGATCTGGATGCTGATGGTCAAATGGAGATTGCCTATATACACACTGTAGAATATGCCAGCAATACGTATTTCGTCGGTGCTTTGACTGTACTGCGTCTGGTGGAGAATAGGTTTGAGGCTGTAACAAGCATAGGGTATTCACATGGGCCACAAGGCGATTTTGTTCGCCACTGGTTCGTCAATATGGACAAAGAACGCGATTTGGAGTTGGTCTGGAACCAGCTTTTAATCGCAGATGGTTGGGACTGTGAATTTGTCGAAACGAGTGTTTATGATTGGAATACCGACGGCCAATTAGAGCAAGAGTCATCGCAAGATGTCTATCCAGCTACATTCGGTTGTTTGTTCTTACAGGCTGAACAGGCTCTTTGGTCGCACGACTATAACAGCGCTGTTGCACTTTACGAACAAGCCTTTGAGCAGGAAGCCATCAACGATGACTTTCTGCCATATGCTCAAATTCATATGGCACTCGCCTATTTACTAAACAGTCAACCAGATAAAGCAGATGCGGTATTTTCACAAATTAGAGAGGATGATAGTGATCTGGCGAGAACCATGGTTGCCACTTACGAAAATGACTCCAGGTTTTTGCCACTCTGTCAGATGTTGTATCGCTACGCTTTCGATGGTGAAGATTATCTACCAGTACACGGGGCGGTTGATCGATACACCGGGGCATTTTCACGTTTTGTCACAATATCATTTGACCTGGATAACACAACCTGCGATATCGCTTATCATCTTGATGCGGCACTGTCTGATATGACTTTCGCCTTAGACGAGTCACCATTGGTTCGTTTAGAGGCATTGGGTCTGGACATTACAGGCTATATTCAGGAAGACCTGAACCTGGACGGCATCAATGAATGGCTAATCTGGTTAGATGCACCCGGTATCGATCCGCTGTTTTTCTATGCTACGGACGATCACTATACGCTTACAAGACCACGTGGGAGTGCAGACTTCTCGAGCCCAAGTGCTGATCTGCGCCAGCCAACTGAATATAATCATTATGATATTCTTACGCTGCCCAACAACACCGAGCAGGTTATTGTCAACATCGATTTTGACCGTGATCAGCGCGCAGTGATGAACTGTGCGGGCAATTGTGGCGGCGGCCCATCTCCTAGCTGTACCTATGAGGATAGACCATCGTTCCCCCGATCTCCTGGTGATCTCACCCTGTGGCGGTTTGAGGATGGTGCGCTGGTCAATATTTTGCTAGCTCCGCTCTGCGAGTTCGTTGAACCTGATAACCTATTCGCAACTTCCATAGACAGGCTGATTATCAACGCAGGTGATTATGCTTACTCAGAACTAGAATACAGTGACATAATAAATGTTGTACCAGCTACGTATATGTGGGATGAAAATGCAGAAACTTACATTCTCCCAATCCCAGAGGAGCCTGAACTAAGCCCCACGCCGACAATCATCCCAGTGACTCCAACACCGTTTCCACAACCCGAACCAGTTTATACAATCAATTACTTTTACCCTTTACATTCCGCCTTTGTTGAAGGCGATCATGAACTTGTGGTGCACATCGTTAATATTGCGCTGGCGAACAAGTCTGATACAGATTCCGAACTGTCGGAATATGCCTTTCGCTACTATCGCGCCCTCGCATTGGAAGCACTCAATCGCTCTGACGAAGCCTTGGCCGAATATGTCACCATCTATGAAGCCGCACCTGACTCCGCCTGGGGGATGCTCGCCGAGCTGCACCTGGAAGTAATCGAAACGGAATGATGATGCCTCAGAAATTTGCGATATATGTGTTACTGATCGGCCTGTTTGCATTCACGTCCGTGTCGCTCTCGGCGCAGGATGCGGTAATCATTACTGGTGGACAAGCCAATGCTGAATATGCCTTTCATATCCCCTCAGCCAGTGAATATCAGTATCTGTTCGAGAAAATCCTGGATACAGAACCGCTGAACCAAGGAGTATTGTATGCAGCGGTAATGGATGTTGAACGCCAGATAAGGGCTTCTGGTTTACACGAAACCAATAACTTGTATCAATTTCTGGCGAATAACGTCACGTACGCAGGAATCCATCATGATCTTTGGGTAAATCACATTTTCCAGGAATGGTTAACCGACAGAGATGTCTTACCTGGCAATTTTGCGGATTGGCAGATAGATGCAGGGATCACTGTGGACAATAGTACATATGTGGATTTTCAGAATGATGGTTCACCCGAATTAGTTCTGAAAATTTCCAAGGATGTAGACCAGGCTCAATGGTACGAAGGTTATCATGTTGTTTATCGCGATGAGGTCGGCAATTTACATTCCAGTTTAACGCCATTGGGCTATAACCGACTGCCCACTACGCATTGGGCAGAGCGTCGTTGGGAACCTCAGTTTTTTGGGGATATCAATGCCGACGGCTCTATCGAATGGCTGGTCAAAGAGTGGCATACCAATACCGGTATGGGGCTCGGATTCCGAGGTTATGAATTATGGATACTGGCCTGGAATGGTCATGAGCTTGTCAATATTGCACCTGAAGATGGGTTAGCTACCCTTGTGGGCAGTGAGACCGATATCGTATGGCAGTATCTGAATTTGGATGATGATCCAGCAAAGGAAATTACCCAAAGCAGCACACATTCGAATAGCTGGGGATGCAGCTTCGATAGGGTGACCACTGCCGACTGGAGTCCTTCTGATGGACAATATATCACACTGCAACATGAAAATGTGTATCCTCAAACAAGTGATTGTGTCCTGACAGCTGCCGAAGAAACCATGTGGCAAGAGGATTATGAAACTGCAATTCCTCTCTACGAAAATGCTCTGAAGCTGGCAGACAGTGAAGGTCTTCTGACGAATGACAGAGATAAGGAAAAGTGGCAATATGCCCAGTTACGTCTGGCATTGGCCTATGCCTTGACGGGTAAGCGGGAGAATGCCACCAACCTGATCCGAGCCCTCCAGCAAGAACCAGCCGCATCTGATGGGATGGCCGAGCTGATCGCTATCGGGGCTTCCAGCTATCTCCCACAAAATGATGAAGTCGCATTATGTATTGGGATGTACAATTATTTTGCGCTCTATGGTGGCGATAATTCATATGGTTATAACAGTCCCTTAGGCACCTTTGTGGGCTTCACATTGGTCGACCTTGCACAGCGGGATGCCGGTACACCTCCAGCCAGCGCTGCCGGATGCCCTGTACACAACTTGTTTGAACAACGCATAGGCGAAAAGGCATTCACTTTTGCAGATTTGCCAGCCGAAAAATTTGAGGCCGCAGGTATCGCAGTCAGCGATAGGATTCGAGTCGATGTCAATTTGGACGGTATCTATGATTGGGTGTTGTGGTCGGATGCTGCGATTAGGCCTTATATTTTCATTTCAGACAAAGCGCTGGGTGAATATGTGCTATCACAGACCGGCTTACTCTCTGATCAATTTCACGACGCTCACTATGAAGTGATTAACCTGCCTGATGACTCAGGCCCTGCTCTTGCCTGGCTTGTGGTTAAGCAATCTGAGAATAACTTTGAAGAAAGTTGCGAAGGTGAGGATCATTTATTCACCCATCTGACCTTATTGAAAGTCGATTCCCAGACTCTAAACTGGCTGTTCTCAGTCTCTGCCTGCGGGCGTGTGCCGTTAAATCAATTGCTGAGCGCCGATGCCCGAACGATTACATCTCCGGGAAACAGTGATTCAGACAGCGGGATCACTTTTATCTGGGATAGTAACCAGCAAATTTATCAACACGATCAGATCGACACCCCAGTTGAAGCCACTGAAATTGTTTACCCGGTCATGGATGATTATTTGGGTCTAATGTATTCAGAATCATACTATGCATTTGAACGAGCAAGTATAAATTTGAGAGCAGCGGTGTCCAAAAGCGAAATCACAACGGATCTGATAAGCGAAATTGAAATTGCGCTCGATATTGGCGCCCCTGATATTACACCTGAAATGCGCCTGGAAGCTCAATACTATCGTGCCGTCGCACTGGAAGCCCTCAACCGCCCCGATGAAGCGCTGGCCGAGTATGTCGCCATCTACGAAGCTGCGCCGGACTCCGCCTGGGGCATGCTCGCCGCCCTGCATTTGGAAGTAGTGAATCAAGGTGAACCAAACTGATGAAACTAACTCAAATGCTTCGGCTGGTCAGATGGTTTCGCCTTGTGGCGCTGTGCTTCGCGCTGGCAGTATTAAGTGCGCCCACATACGCGCAGGTAGTCAACATCCTTACCCATGATGAGCGTTCTGTAATTTATCCAGCGGATCAGGTGAGCCGACAGCAATTTCCTGATGCAGGCACACTGAGAGATCACGTGACGCAAGCAGCACCGATCTTTGAATACGGACGCGGGCTTCCGCACTATGTTCAGTGGGATCCGCAGGGCGATACCGTGCTGGTCACCACCCCGGAAGGCGTGCTCTGGCGCTACGATGCACGCTCGCTGGAGACGATTGACCACTTCTCCGATATTGTCTGGGCGCGCTATTCGACATCCGGTGCGTGGCTGTTCACGCAGGGTCTCGACGATACCTGGGCTATCCGCCGCGCCGACGATCCCGCCGCTATGATCGCCGATGGATTCAGCACGGTCTGGCAACACCCGGAGAGCGCATGGCTGGTGACCGTAGACACGCGTGGCACTGCGCTGCGCCCGAACGATAACCCGACACAGATCGCGCTGGGTGGTCTGCAAAGTGTCCACTTCAGCCCGGATGCTGCCCATGTGCTGACATTCGATGCGTCCACCGGTTTCGTTTTGCGTCACGCTGATCTGACGCCGCTCGCTGAGCAGCGCAGCTTTCCTGATGTGGCGAACAGCGTCCATTGGAGTCCTAATAGCCAGCGAATCGCCCTTTTCAGCGGAACGGATCAGGTTGATATAGCCTCTGTATCGGCTGGAGAGGTGGTTTCGTTCACTTTACCTGACCAGCAGCGGTACACGCGTGTGCAGTGGAGTCCTGACAGCAGGCAGCTGCTCGACAGCGACTATATGGGTAATATACGCATCTGGGAGCCAGAGACTGGTCAACTACTGCTCGAATTGCCCACTGGAGAAGCCTATCTGTCACTGGAAGAACGTGACGCTGATCTGTATTACCCGCCTAATTTCTGGTATGTCAGTTGGTCTGCTGATGGCAGCCATGTCTTTCGATGTGTCAGTAATGGAGGAGATATCCGCGAGACATGTCGATTCTACGATGCAGCCACGGGGGCAGAAGTTGGAGGGGCAAGTGGCGACTCCCTGGGCAGTCTGCAAACAGACTTGAAGGGCCGTTATTTCATCTCGTCAGAAGGTGTGTTCCATTCAACAAATGGACAATTAGTGGTTCCGTTTGACACCTCTATCGATGGTGGTGGTCGCGAATTCAGCCCGGATGGTCGCCGGGTGGCACTGGCATCGGCATGGCACTCAGATATTCACATCTACGATCTGGATGTGCTCCGGCTCGAACACACCCTCGACATTCTACCCAGTCGCTATGATTACCTATCTATGAACTGGTCGCCGGACGGTGCGCGGCTCGCAACGTGGGGGCGCTATAACGTAAACAATATTCCCGGCAGCGGGCTGATCTCATTCTGGGATATGAACACCGGGCTTGAAGTGGGCAGCATCAGCGAACACATCCTCTTCGGTCAGAAAATGGCCTTCAGTACTGACTCGTCAACACTGGCCGCGGCTGACAATCTCGGCAATATCGCGCTGTTCGACACCTCAACCGGGGATCTGGTGCGTGTTCTGAGCGGACTGGAAGAACGCGCGGAGATTCTGGCGTGGCAGCCCGGCGGCAGTTTGCTGGCGGCAACAACAGGCAGAATCATCGGTTACGGCAATCCGCCCGATCCTCCACGGGGCGGCACGCAGGTTCGTCTATGGGATACACGCACAGGCGACCTGATTGCCACACTCGATCATACACAGACTGTCCTCGCCCTGCTGTGGCACCCATCGGGCAGGCTGCTCGTCACCGACGATTTTACCGGGGTGTCTTTATGGAATACCGAAACCGGAATGCGCGAGCATTTCGCGCCTATGTCAGGTGGATTGAGCGCAGGCGGGGTGCGCTATCGCTGGACAAGAGATGGCGATATCCTCGTGCGTGGTCACTATAACTGCTCGGGAGGTTACGACTCAGTTAATTTTCTGGATATGACAACGCTCCAACAATATGGGACGATCGAATGTGGTGATAATCCCCCTTACGAGTGGAATGAAACTGTCGGCGGGATTCCAAGAGTCAACGTGGAATGTGAAACTACAGGCGATGCTAAACAGCGCTGCTGGATTCATGTTCGTGTCCTTTTACTGGAGCCAGAGAACACGCTGAATGTGTCGGGAAATTCCGTGGGGAGGACGCATACATACGATTTTGGGGAGTTTGATCAACGTCCACAGACGTTTATTTCCTCTGATAGCGCAGAGATCGTGGTAGTGACGGAAAGCGCACTTCAGTTCTGGCAATTGGGGGCCGACAGTGCTACCCTGCTTTGGTCGGCTGAACCTGCTGCCAACGTAATCTGGAGCAGCGATGAGGAGACCGTGGCCCTTGTGGCAGATGATCTTGTGCGGATCGTCAGTGTAGAAAGCGGTGAGGAACGGGCAGTCATCACCGATACACCGCCTGATATCAGCGCTATTGAATGGTCTCAGGACAATGCGTTTATCCTCATCCGGTCGGAAAGTGGCGCGTTCATTTTCGATTCTGCTTCCGGTGCACAAATTCCACTGCCAGCAGGTGTAGAAGCTGCACACTGGGAACATGGGTTTCTGTGCTTTCGCCACTCGGATGATCAGTTTGTGTGGTGGGATGTACGAACGCAGCAAATCGTTTTCGTGGGTGAACAGCTACCGAGGTTTGTGAGCGAAGATGGCCGATTCGGTGCAGAAACCAAATCGGGGGTGCTGCGCCTGTGGGGGCTGATACAGCGTTAGCCTTTCTAGTCAACCCATGAGATTGGAAATGGTGGGTCAATTACAACAGTGGTGCAATAAGCGGTCATGATCTAAGGTAGCGACTCACTATTAGCCTCTTTAGCCTGGATAGCCTCAAGGATTTCTTCAACGGCATAGACTTTCCACGCTTGGACATTTCGTGCTCATGGTTTCTGGTCTCCCTGTTATCATAATACTCGTAGTCTCAAAAAACTCTATGCTCCCATGAACTGAGGCGAGATCAGGCTCGAACCGGCTGGTAGAATAGACATGTGTCTTGCCGCTGGAAAAGAGAGCTGAATGATCTGGTTCATGGTACTGCAAGTTGTGTTGACGCTTGTCGAATTGGTCCGGTTGGGGCGTCGATCAGACAGCGAAAAGGATCTAGAGATTCTGCTGTTGCGTCGGCAGCTGGCGATCTACGAACGCAGGCCGAAGCGATCGCCGCGTTTGTCGCGGAGCGAGAAACTGACGCTGGTGGTGCTGGGAAAGAAGCTGAAAGCCAGGACGGGATGCACGATCAAATCCCTGGGCGAGGTCATTCGGATTGTGCAACCAGCCACGCTCTTTAGCTGGCATCAGCAGTTGGTCCGCCTGAAGTGGACGTACCGACAACGCCATCCAGGAGGGCGACCGCGAACTGACCGGGAGAACGATTGGGGCATTGAGCGAATTGAAGGTGAATGACTCAAGTTGGGTTACAGGATCAGCCACGAGACTGTGAGCAACATTCTGAAGCGCCACGGGATCCCGCCCGCACCTGAGCGCAGCACGTCACCGAGTTGGCGTCAGTTGATAACCCACTACAAGGATCAACTCCTGGCATGCGCCAAATGCCAATGCTTTTATGGAACGGTGGATTCGATCCGCACGGGAGGAATGCCTCGACAAGCTGAGCTGCTGATCATCAATCAAGCGCACCTGCAACGGGTGATGTGTAAATACGTTGAATTCTTCAATACAGCACGCCCACATCAAGGGCTTGATCAAGCGATTCCAGTCCCTCAATCGAGCCTCAAAAGTCATGATTTGGTGCGCTGCCGCAGCGTTCTTAGTGGAATCATCCACGACTACTACCGTGACGCTGCGTAGGGGGAAAACTGGGCATTTACGAGGTTTTTTGAGACTACGAGCTTTTTTCATTCCGAGCGATGGACAAAGATTGCTTGTTGGCTATGTCATTATCACCGATAGCAAAGGTTAATTATCATCTCTGATCCAGCACCTACCGTATCCTCAAAGCTGGTGACCAGGTCACCAGCGCAGGGTTTCAGGTCATCAACTGGAGTTGGCACGATCTATATGCACGATGCTGGACGACTTCTCGCGCTATATCCTCTCTGCCCGAATCCGCAGTTTCGTCTCTAAATACGAGTGCGAAGCATGGCGGGAATTATCAACGGTTTATGTTTGGAGTATCCGTAAGCTCGAATGCTCCGATAGTTAAAGTTTTGGGAGTACATAACCATCAAATCTGATGATCGTTGCTGTACCCCATTTCATTAGAAAGTTCTTGTGCTACTTTCAGAACAAGATCGCGAGTAGACTGCAGCATGTGCTGGTCATTGCTATCTGCCGCTACACAAATCGATGCGATGACACTACCCCTGTAATCCCTGACAGGCGCACCAACGCCCATTAATCCCAGCCGATGTTCTTCATTGTCTACTGCATAACCCTGCTGGTGTACCTGAGTCAGATGTCGTTGAAGCACCTGCCGGTCAGTGATTGTATTTGCAGTATGGTTACGGAACTGAACATTTTCCAGCATCTCGTTCAATTCCCGCTGCGCCAGATAAGCCCATAACACCTTTCCTGCCGCAGAACAATAACCAGTAGCCTCTCCACCTACATCAGTGGAAGGAATATTAAATTCCGAATGAACCACACGTTCGATATACACAGCGCGTGACTCGGCAATTTTTGCCAGATGAGAAACACCTTTTGTGTGTTCTACCAAGTAGCGCATGTATGGCAGAGCCAGCGCGCGAAGATCAAGCTCAGACAGTACCTTGGAAGCGATCATCCGTAATTTGGGACCTACAAGGTATTTTCGATTTTCATCTTGTTTAACATAGTTCATGGATTGCAGGGTGTTAAGAAGACGATGGACAATAGTTTTATCCAGGTCAAGTTGTGCAGCTACTTCAGTTACCCCGCTGGGACCATTTCTCACCAGTAATTCAAGAACAACAAAACCCCGTTCTAACGATTGAACATTCCGACTCATAGTGCAAATCTCATCAATTTGTTTCCCAATGTGATCCTTCGTTGCGTTATATTCCAAAAAGCTTAACAGACAAGAATTTTTTGTCAATAAGGCAAGAAAATAGGTTATAGATTTGTGAAAAATAATACTACTTTGACATATATTAAATTCAGGGTTATAAAATGTTTACAGTGTTTCTATATTGGCAATAGTATAGTTTAATTAGATACATTGTATCAGAAAGGAGCTTAACTTTTAGAAAAAAACAGGACACTTCGCTCATTGTGAATTAGATTTTTAGGAGAATTCAAATGAAATTTACGTATCGTTTACTATTTTTAGGCTTACTTACGCTGGTGCTCTCTTACACAGGGATGGACAGGAGCATTGCGCAGGAAGAACTTTCTGGTCAGGTAACGGTTTCTGTTGAAGCCTGGATGATTGATAAATACAACATGCCAGAGCTAAAGGAGCGGTTTGAGGCTTCTCACCCTGGTGTGGAAGTAATCATTATCACCCATGAAGGTCTTGGTGCCAATTATCTGAATATCTTTCTGCAATGGGCCCAAACAGGATCATCAACAGCCGATCTGTACTTTGGGGGATTGGTCAGCCAGCTTGCTCCAGCCGTAATTGATGACCTGCTGGTTCCCTGGGATGAAATTATGGTTGATGAACTGGCACCGGATCAATGGATTGCCGCATTTCTAGATTCAGCCTATGTAGAAGGCCCGGAAGGCAGCAATTACCCTACCCTCCCTGGGCTGGGTGAAACTATGAACTTCCAGTACAACGTCAGTATGCTGCAAATGGCTGATTTGGTCGATGATGACGGCAATGTGACGGTTCCGACCACCTATGAAGAAATCGCAGAATACGCCTGTGCACTGGCCCAACTTGAAATTAACGATACAAGTATTACAGGTCTGGAAATGGAGTATGGTATCAACTTTGCTCCGGATACCTGGGCAGCTGCATTGATCGCTGCCGAAGGGACTTATCTGACAGAAGATGGTCTTCCCAATTGGAACAGCCCGGCGAGCCGTGCCTGGATCGAATTCCAGAAAAACACTGTTGACCAGGGTTGTGGCGGCACAACAACTTTCACTGATAACAACGGTGCACGTAATGGCTTGAACGCTGGGCAGATCGCTATAATTAACGCCTCTAACTCACGCTCTACAGAGGGAACGAATGCCCTATGTTCTGAGGATGTAACACCCTGCCCTTCTGGTGAACTGGTAGAGATGTTCAGTTATCCGGGAGATGGTGGAACACTGGCTTTCTCTCATCAGATTTATATCCCACGTGTGGCGGCCAATGTTGAGCTTGCACAGGCCTTTGCCCGCGAGGCAATTTTAAGTGAGTATGGACAGACCTGGTCGGCTATTCATTACGGCAAGATGCCTACGATCTGGGCAAATTACGATGCACTGCCGGAAAATCCTAACTTCGCGCTCGTTCGTACAGAGTTGGAAGGTCCGGCAATGGGACAGTGGCAGTACCGAGATGGTCAACTGCTGCGCCAAAGTTACGTAGACGAGCTTCAAATTTATCTCATTGGTGACCAAACCCTGGATCAGATGATCGAGAATCTGGTCGCTGTTCTGGATGAAGCTGACCTGACGCAACCCTCTGATCGTAGTATGTAATTTCAATTGTATTGAGGAACAACACCATCTCAGTACACATCCGGTTGTAACGGATGTGTACTGATACATGCTTAACGTGATGAGGTTAAAGATATGACAAATAATATAAAAAATAATGTAATAGAACGTCATACACAAACTACACACAACAAGTACGTTTCACGGTTGCAGCGTCGCCAGGAAAATTTTGCCCTGCTGCTGATCTTGCCGTCGATTGCAATGATTGTTCTCTTTATCGGCTACCCTGTCGTTTATTCTTTTCTACTAACCTTTTCTAATTTCACTATTCAGGAAGTGGGTTGGTTTGAAGCAGGTTTTTCCAATTATGAACGCGTATTGAATGACCGGGCGTTTATCAATGCATTTAGCTTCACTCTAGCTTATACAGCAGTTTATGTCCCTGTCAGCGTTGTCATGGGGTTATTTATCGGCGTACTTTTACAACAGGTCAAAGTTGGTGCAACCTTCTTTCGCAGCCTACTGTTTTTACCCACAGTAATTCCCATCACCATGGGCCTGTTAATGTTCCAATGGGTACTGGACCCTAATAATGGGGTATTTAACCACCTTCTGGCCGATGTACTTGGTAGGCCGGACTGGGCCCGCAACTGGTTGGGTGGGCTAGACAGTGTCTTTGCGACTTTGGTTGCCATTACCTTATGGGGATTTGGGCCCTGGATTCTGATGTTAGCCGGGTTACTGGCTATTCCTAAAGATTATTATGAGGCTGCACGCGTTGACGGCGCCAATCCGGTTACTGAATTCTGGTATATTACCCTCCCCCAAATGCGCCATACCTTACTGGTCGTGACGACACTACAGATGATTAAGGCGCTCAAAATTTTTGTGCCGATTTATATGCTGACAGATGGAAATCCTGCTGGCCGGACTCGCTCGCTATACTTTTTGGTTTTCCAGAAGATTAATCAGGGGCAAAATTGGTATGCCTATGCCAGTACTGTGGGCTGGGTGTTTACCTTGATTGTGATTGTCATTACGGTTACCACCGTATTTATCATGCGTTCCCGATCAGACCTATCTTAAAACAAACTCCTCAAGTCTAACAAATCATTTTATTGTATGGAGATTATTTGATGACAACACCAATACCTCAGAGCAAAAAAACACATTCAACCCACAGCCTTTGGTACAGATTAACCCGAGAGCAAAATTATAATGCCCGTTTTCAAATGTTTCTGGTTGTTACTCTATCCTTTCTCTGTTTCATCACTGTTGCGCCTTTTGTATGGGTCGTTTTGACGTCTGTTAAACCCAGCAACGAGATCTACACCACTGATCTGCGAATCCTGCCCCAGGAACCGACGCTAGTACATTTTGAAAGTATTATTCAGAAGGGTCACCAGCTTCCCAGTTATGTGCTCAACACGATGTACTATTCTGTTGTCACCATCACTGCCGTAAGCTTTTTTGCATCTATGGCAGGTTATGCGCTGGCAATGTTAAATCTTCGGGGAGCAATAATTATTACCAACGGTATTCTGATTGTATTGTCTATACCCTGGATTATTTTGATCGTCCCCCTTTTGATCTTTGAATTTCAACTGGGTATCTGGAACACTCGTACAGGTCTTATTCTGCCATACATTGCACTGTTTCTACCTGTTGCCATCTGGATTATGCGAGGCACCTTTATGAGCATGCCCAGAGAACTGGGGGAGTCTGCGCGTATTGATGGTGCCAATGAATTTACCGTTTTCCTACGCGTTTACCTCCCAATGGCCAAAGGTGGTGTCGCGACTGTGGTTCTGCTTACATTTATCGACATCTGGAATGAAGTCTTGTTAGCAGCCTCTCTGGCTATCAGCCCGCAGATTGCCAATATCAATACAGGGCTGCGTATTTTAGCAGATGAGGGACAATCCTTTGCTTTTGGAACACTGAGCGCAGCCATCATTATTGCTATGATTCCAACACTTGTGGTGTTTATCATTTTGCAGCGTTACTACGTGCGTGGAATCAGTGAGGGTGCGCTGGCAGGGTTTTAAATTAATATTCATTCAGGAGTTATTTCATTATGGAAGACATCACACCACGCATTGATTTTACTGCTAAACTCGGTGGCTTATTTGATCTTAAAGATAAAGTGGCTTACATACCTGGCGGTTACGGTGGTATTGGAGAAGCCATTGCCTGGGGATTAGCCATACAAGGC
>JBBSQD010000164.1:0-13974 GCA_038258185.1 Aggregatilineales bacterium
GGGTGAGATGCTGGCGGTGGTTTACCAGCACATCCACTACTACAATCACCGGCGCATCCACACTGCCCTCAGGATGCCACCGGCTGTTTTTGCTGCCCAAGCTGTCGTAGACACTGGTCGTCACATTTTGGGTACTTGACAAATATATTTTAGCCCAGATGGTCATTACCTGCTGACCTCCCAAAACAGCATTTTAGATTTTGAGACATTGCTTCCAAATCACCTTCTTGGGCCACACTTTTTTGATCCCATATTTGGTCCAGACAGTGATCATTTCCTGATGATAGGAAACCCTGTGACCTTGGCTATGTATCGTGTGGGGCAGGAAGTAGAAATTGATGTTATCACTAATGTTGAAGCGCTTCTGGATGACAGCGTTTTTGAAGTCGAGTCACAATGGAATATCAGCATAGAACAAAATTGGGCGCTATTGAATGTTAAATACAGTGCGGTGCTTATTCCTATTAATTATGATTGATTGTTTGATTGAATGATCTTAGTGTAAGTGGGCTTACCCTAAGATACGAATGGTATTTGAAGATAATCAGCCTCAATGATGCTTGGATTTTTCGGCTCTTTAGAGAGCGTGTTAGGTTGCTGTTGGCCGACCTATATTACAATTATTGATATTGCAGATTGATTGTAAGGACTTCTTATGCCGTTTGAGGTTGTATGGGCCAACGACGAAAAAACCATTATCCACGAAATATACCAGGGTGTGATTACACCCGATGAATATCTGCTGGCATCCAATGAAACCAACGCCCTGCTCACTTCTGTAACGCACACGGTGGATGTCATCGCGGATGGCCGTCAGATCACCCTCTTGCGCGGCAATTTCCTCGTGACTGTACAGAAGGTCAGCAGCAAAACGCCTAAAAATCAGGGCGCCATCGTGGTCGTTAAACCGGATCGTATGATCGAGATTTTTGTCTCGATCATCACCCGGTTATTTCCCAATCTGGAAATTCATACGACGAAAACGGTTGAAGAGGCTTTTGCCTTTATCACGGCCAAAAATCAGGAACGCGCCACGGATATCCTCTAAACTGGCAGCAGTTCACGTTCCCGAATTTGAATGCGCATCTCAATCGCGGGGTCGGGGCGCAGGGTAATCAGTGGCTCCGGCGTGATATGCTGACCCGGCAGCAGCGACAGGGTGCAGCGCTGCATGATCGTCGCCAGACACAGCACCGCTTCCATCGTGGCGAAGCTGTTGCCGATGCACACCCGCGGTCCGCCGCCGAACGGAATATAGGCATAACGCGGCACCCGATCATCCCAGCCTGCGGCGAAACGCTCCGGCATAAAGCGCTCTGGTTCATCCCAGTATTGGGGGTCACGGTGCAGCGCATACGAGCTGATCATTATCACGCTGCCTTCAGCAATCGGATAACCGCCGATTTCAAGGTCTTCCATCGCAGACCGCGCGATAATCCACGCTGGCGGATACAAACGCATCGCCTCTTTCACGACCATATCGGTGTAGGTCAACTGGCGCATGTCCTGCATAGTGGCACTGCGACCCGCCAGCACGGTATCCAGTTCGGCCATCAGTTTGGCTTCGACATCAGGATGCTGCGCCAGCAGATACAGCGTCCACGCCAGCGCATTGGCGGTGGTTTCGTGTCCGGCAATGAACAGCGTCATGGCCTCGTCGCGCACCTGCTTGTCATTCATAAAATCGCCGGTTTCTTCGTCTTTGGCCAGCAGCAGCATCGACAGCAGATCACCCTGATCTTCGGGATTGGCACGGCGTTCGGCAATAATGCGCTGGATACGTTCATCGACCACCGCCACCGCCCGTTTGGAGGCGGTGTTATTGGGCGTGGGTATCCACAGCGGCAGCGCGAAAGGCCGCCCCATGCGTGCGCTCGCCAGTTCAATCGCGGTAGTGATCGCCTCACCAATCGAATCTGTTTCCTGCGAGACATCGGCATCAAACAGCGTTTTGGCGACAATTTCCATTGTCAGCTTCATCATCTCGTGATGGATGTCGCGCTGTTCACCCTGCTGCCAGCCATCCAGCATCCGTTCGGTGTAAGCCACCATCACGTCAGCATAATTGGCGATGCGCTGAAGGTGGAAGGCGGGTTGCGCCAGTTTGCGCTGACGCTTATGAAAGGCATCCTCGCTCAGCAGCAGACCATTCCCCAGCGCCATTTGAGTCGCCTTTTTGAGCAGGGGCGTTTTATGAAATTTATCCGCCGCTTTGACCAGCACATAGTGGATGTCATCCGGGTTATACAGCAGATAGACATCGCGGTTGAAAAACTGCGCATGCACCAGATTGCCGTACTTTTCGTGATTCTCGGTGACAAAGCGCAGCCGGTCAGCTGCAAACTGGCGGATATTGCCAAAAATAAAATCCCCTTCCGGGCCGGGTGGATAGTGCTTCGCCATGCAAACTCCTTAAAGACGTTTTGACTATTTATAGACACATTGTATATTTACAGGGTAAGATTCTTTTCGCCAGTCGTCAAGCGATACTCGTAAACTTTCTGTAAATAATTCAGGTCTGCGTTCATTACCGGGTACAAGTCCACGATTTCGCATAATCGGCTGAAAACTATTAGAATCCCGGCAAAAGTGGGCAGGTGACAGCCTGCCCATATTTATTGCGTAAACATTTACCTGAAGGAAAATACATTGTGAAAATTATTACCCCACGCGACACCCTTGTTGAGTTGACGCGCCTGTATCAGGATGAGCGTTTTGAGGATGGTCGCCCCCGTGTGTCGGATGATCTGATCGAACGCATGAAACTGGTCACCACCGAAGAAGCCTGGGGGGTGCTGAAACGGCATGGCTACGAGCGCCAGTTTGAGGGCGGCTGGTTCAATACGCATGGCGATAAAGTGCTGGTCGGGCGAGCGGTCACAGCTATGATGCTGCCGCACCGGCCTGACTTTCATGAAGTCGTGGCCGATCAGGGCAAGGCTGATGGTCGCATTGGCGGCCAGAATTCATGGGTGATCGACACGCTGGAAATCGGCGACGTGATGGTCGTCGATATGTTCGGCAAGATCAAAGACGGTACGTTTGTCGGCGATAACCTGTCCACCTCTATTCAGACGCGCACCCGCGCCGGGGCGGTCATTGATGGCGGCATCCGCGATTTTCAGGGCATCTCGCAACTGACCGACTGCACCATTTTCTGCCGTGGACTGCATCCCACCGCCATTCTTGATACGACGCTGGCAGGCATCAATCTGCCGATTCGCATCGGTGAGGTGACGGTGTTACCCGGTGATGTGGTGCTGGGCACACCCACTGGCGTGATTTTCATCCCGGCGCATCTGGCGGAGGAAGTTGTCCAAAGCTCGGAGGATGTCCGCAGCCGCGATATTTTCGGCAAGCTGCGCCTGAGCGAAGGCAAATACACCCCCGGCGAAATTGATCGCAAGTGGGACGCGCACATCGAAGATGATTATCAGGACTGGGTGACGAAAAATCAGTAGAGGCTTATAAACAAACAAGGCGCTCACATGAGCGCCCTGTTTTATGATTTTATGCCGGAGCCGGTGTGCGGCTGGTGATCCAGACACCATCTTCACGACCCGCGCCGTTCAGATAAAAGACGCGCTGTTTCTGGCGACGGGCATCGGCCTCGGTCGGCCAGAAGCTGAGGGTGCGCCGTTTCTGCGCGGCCATAAATTCGAGAGCCGCCATTACATGCGAACAGGCCACCCCATGATTCATCGCCCATGTACAGGTACAACGCGCACGGACTGCGCCATTTTTTTCAAACTGAACCGTGACGACATGATTGGCTACTTCGTTGGATGTGCTTTCCACCACCAACGCATGTTTGCTGATCCAATACACCCGGAGTTTCCGACTTTGCGATTGTAATTGCTTGATATTTTTGGGTTTCATCTCGGTTTTTTACACCCACACTAACTCTAGAACGCATATTCTAATTTTACTACAAAATGCGTTGGAATAGTGTAAATTCCGCCCCCAATTATTGGGGTAAATCCGGGCTGAAACGAGGGCTTTTTCGCAATAAAAACGCCCTGAATTTTCAGGGCGGCCAGCAGTCATTTTTGAGGTTGAAAAATCGCTGAATCAGCGGCCAAAACCGTCGGCCACATGCCGTGACCAAACGCGGATTTTATCCCACTCGCGGAAGTCATTATTATAGGTGGCGGCTGGGGTGGCTCCGTCAAAACGCGCGGCCAGTGTCCAGCGTTCGTCCCAGTCGATATCACCCAGTGTCAGCTTACCCGCAAAGGCGGTTGTCTCACGCACGTGCAGCTTATTCAGCACCGCATGATTCACATAGTCTTTAATGACATGCTCCATGCCCTGCGGTTCTAAAACCCGAATGCAGGTAATGAAGAAATAAATGGGCTTCACGGCCAGTTGATCGCCAAAGCGGCTTAAAAATTGTGACATCTCGGTCAGCCACATCCCGGCATGGATAGGCGAACCCAGCACAAAACCATCATATCCATCCACCGAAGTCACCTGCGTCACATCGGCCACCGTGGCTGTATACTGATATTCTTCCAGGACTTTAGCCATTTCCTGGGCGATTTCACCTGTCGAGCCATGTGCGCTGGCATAACCAACGAGTATTTTCATGTTCAGACTTACTCCCTCGGTAATCCACTACAACTTCAATTTTACCACGTCTCGTGCCCTGCCAGAGATTTTGGTGATGTTTGTCACGCCAATACTGCCGCGATGTCATCGGCATGAGTCTGCTCGTGATGCGCCATAATATCCAGGAACTGACTCACACTGAAGATATTTAGGTTGGCGTGTCGTCCCTGTCTGCTGAGTGCTGCTTCTTCAATAGTGTCCAGCCATGCCATAAGATCGGCGCGGCTTTCCCGCAACGACTCCCGTGCCTGCTCAACCGTCATATCGGCCTGTTTTTCCACCGAGCGCCGATTATAACGTTCCACGTCAAAATCTTCGGGAATCGGGTCCTGGCCGACGGCGATTTTCTGGACAGTGATGGACTGTCCCTTATCGGAGATCGCCAGATGAATCAGCAGTTGTTTCACATTCCAGGCAGCGCCTTCGGAATAGACCGGTGTCTCCCAGCGGTCACCGACGCTATCCAGCACATTATCCAGATGCTGCCGGGTGCTGATGAGATTTTCCTTGTGTTTTTCAATACGTTCAGACATCACAGTCTCCTGCTAAAATTGCCCAAAAAATAAGAGCGTACCACATGGATACGCTCTTATGTAAAAACCTGTTGAAAAGGGGGTTACGCGTACTACAACTGGACGTAGCTGTTTTCCGCCAGGATGAAGCGATGCGCATCCGGTACGCGCTCGGCAGAGGTCACCTGCGAATTATCCGCGATCAGGCTGGAGTCAATGCGTCCGGGGATGTTGCGAATGGTGCAGTCCTTCATGACGATGCTGGCTTCGATTTCGCTCGACTCAATCCGCACGTTATCGCCCAATGAGGTATACGGGCCGACAAAGCTGTTTTTGACGATCACGTTATTGCCGATAATCACCGGGCCACGCACCACACTGTCGATAATCTGGCTGCCTTCACCCAGAATCACGCGGCTGGAGACTTCCGACGTGCCCACGATCTGGCCGTTTTCTGGCGCAGGCGTATACGGCAGTTCGCCCAGCACCAATTGATTGGCCTGGATAATCGCGTCCGGCTTACCAGCATCCATCCACCAGCCTTTGAGCTTATAAGGATACACCCGATCGCCGCGTGCGATCAGCCATTGAATCGCGTCGGTGATTTCCAGTTCGTTACGCCATGACGGTTTGATATTGGCAATCGCCTCAAAGATGGATTTGCGGAACAGATAGACCCCGGCAATCGCCAGATTCGACGGCGGATTCTCTTTGGGCTTTTCGACCACGCGCACGATGCGATCTGGCCCCTGGCTGAGGTCGGCAATACCAAAGCGTGACGGATCGGGCACTTCACCCAGCGCGACTGCCGCTTCTGCGTCCGAATTCTGAAAAGTGGTGAACAGTTCTTCCATGCTATCCTGGAAGACATTATCGCCCAGGAACATGCAGAAATCCTCTTCGCCGATAAAATCGCGGCCCAGGTTCACCGCATGCGCCAGACCCAACTGCTCCGCCTGCACAATATATTCCAGCTCGACACCGTGCGCCTTGCCATCCCCAAGCTGGCTGCAGATGGGCGAATCGAGGTCATTCACCACAACGCCAATATGGGTTAAGCCGGAGTTTTTCAGAATTTCAATCGCATAGACGATCAGCGCTTTATTGGCTACAGGCACCAGCGGTTTAGGCATGGTCAATGTCACCGGACGCAAACGAGTCCCCTGACCCGCCGCGAGGATAATAGCTTTCATTGAGGGTATACCTCCCTTAATTATTAAAGTAATCCATAAGGCCATACTACTGATGATTTGGGCATCTATCAAGATAATTCGTAGAAGCTGACAGGCTACACATGCAAATCATCTGTGTAGTCACTCTACTGTGAAAAAAATTAAGACGGCCTAACAGCCGCCTTAATTTATACATGTATTATCTGAATGTTCCTCTTAACCCAGGGTGCGGAATTTCGGGTGTAGGTCGCTTTTGGGTTTGCCGCTGCTATCCACCAGACCGAAGCCGTTATCCATGCTGTCCGCCCACGCATACCAGATGGCCGCCGCCACCTTATCCTTAAAATCCTGCTTGCACAACGTCATGAAACTGGCGGCGTAATCGGTGACATCAACGATTACGTCCTGCCGCCCCTGATGATCCAGTACGCCCCACTCGGTAATCCACAGCGGCTTACCCGGCAGAACGGCGCTGTACTGGTCAATCTCCTCAGATAGCGGCCCCCAGTTACTGAAGCGATGGCCGGCTTTGCCACGCCCATAAGGATGAAAAGCCAGCCCATCCGGACGCACATCGCCAGGCATGGCGCTCAAAGTCTGCCGTGCATACTGCGAACCACTTTCCGGCCCGCTGGTATGACCGCCGGTGATAATCAAGGTCTGCGTGTCGACCGTGCGAATGGCGCGGATGGTTTCGGTCAGCATTTTGCCGTATTCCGTCGGCGGTACAGCCACCGCTGCCCGGCCTGCCTGGGTATCCTGCTCGTTCCAGATCTGATAGACGTTAATCATGCCTGTTCCGGCGAAACGCTGCGCCACCTGTCGCGCAAAATCGGCATATTTGGTGGTGAGCTGCGACCAGAGTCCGCCGTCCATCTGCTGCCAGTTAAAACCCGCGCCTTCGCCGTAGAGCTGATGCGTAAACACCATCAGAATTTTCATACCCGCCTGATGATATTTCTGGATAAACGGCAGATAACGCTGGTAGGCCGCTTCAATATCCGTGTTGCCGTAGCGCTTGGGATCGCCATCCGGCTTATCGGGATTCATCGACACATTAAACTTGATGCGCACCCAGCCGATACCGTGCATATCCACCGGTTCTGGTCTTCCAAACGCGTGATAAATATCGAGATTCATACCGGTGAGGCTGCCGCTGCTGGCGACCTGAGCCTGAGCCTGAGCCACGAAGGTTTGTTCCACCCATTGCAATAACCACGCCGCGGTATACGAAGTGGAGCCATCCGACCGCAGAATCTTCAGCCACTGACCGTTCACGCCAACCTTAGCGCGCGTGTCTGCCTCAGACTCCTGCGACTCGACCCATTCATCCAGCTTCAACTGGCCGACAGGTTTGCCATCCACCGGCGTTTCTCGCAAACGCAGGCCTTCCTTCATGGGCTTGAGATAGAGTTTCGTCGTGCTGGGGGCAGCGCTTGCCGCAGCGGCTTTCATAGGTGCTGTGCGATCAAACAGATTCGTCGGGTCAACTGTCTGGTAGACCAGCAGTTTGAGGTTTTCCGCCGCGCCGGATTCGGCGATAATCTGTCCATCAGTCACCGCATCACCGGCTTTCACACGCAGATTCTGCAAGCTGCTGTAGGTTACGCTCAGGGTATCGGTGGTGATTCGCAGGCCGTCCTGCGTCACCTGGGCGATAGTGCCTTTAATGGTGGCGCGAACAGGTGTGCCTTTGGGCGCG
Source organism: Aggregatilineales bacterium (assembly GCA_038258185.1). Lineage (GTDB taxonomy): Bacteria > Chloroflexota > Anaerolineae > Aggregatilineales > Phototrophicaceae > JAIOHN01. The sequence goes on from JBBSQD010000164.1 coordinate 7,998, forward strand.
TAGATTTCGACTGCGCCTGTGGTCGGGTTATAGGGTACTGTAATCCGCATCTGATCGATTTCTGCGGGCCATGCCAGTGCTGGGGTGGTCATCAGCTTTTCCTTTCTTTCGTAACAACTGAATCGTTATAAAACTATAACTTCAGTGTATTACGAAAAATGACCGCTTCCATAAAGGATAGGCCACCATAGCGATTGTCCTGCACATCCAGTGAGATTCACCCTCAACTTTAAAATCTGCAAGCTTTATTATCCCAAGATAAATTATGATTATCAGAACGAATTATTCAAAGGAAAACAACCATGACAGATCAGATCATTCTTGACAATCCATATGCAACCGTCGTCTATGTGGCTAAAGGAGGCTATATCCATCACACTTTCCACCAACATGTCTCTGGAGAGATCATGCGTGAAGTCCTCAATAAAGGCCTGGATGCACTCAAGCAATATGGTGCTTGCAAGTGGCTGTCGGATGACCGCAAAAATGCCGAATTAAGCGCAGAAGATACGGATTTCGGAGCAAACGACTGGGCACCACGGGTGATCGCGGCTGGCTGGAAATATTGGGCGCTGGTTATTCCGGAAAGTAACGAGGCACGCGCCAGCATGCAGGAAGTTATCCACGCCTATCACGAGCAGGGTGTGTGGGTGAGAATTTTTACCAATGTCGAAGATGCGCAAAAATGGCTGGAAACACAATAGATTACCCTGAAACCCACCTTGTATCGTCACCTAATCTAACAGTGACGATACAATATTTAGTAATACAATCTGACCCTGATTTTAAGCAAACTTAATCCACAGGTATTACAAAACTAACTTCACAAAGGATATTACAGCATATCACAAGTGCTTAGTAATGCGGATTATTAGCCTCGTGAAACATTGCTATAAAGGGATGTTGGTAGACTTGTAATTTTTTTTCGTGTAGAATGATTCGTATGGCATACTATTTTTTTAAACTAGTTTTTTAGAGATTGGTTAGTAGATTATGTCCGAAGAGTATAGTACCACTACATTTTCTCCCCCATCCGAATCCATGAGCCTCATGGAGACCGCCACCATGGACGAACAACCCCACAAGCCCGATATCATCAAAGTCTCTGCCAAGTCGCGCTCGACAGCTGTCGCAGGTGCCATCGCTGCTGTCATGCGTGAATACCAGATGGCTGAAGTGCAGGCAATTGGTGCGGGTGCTGTCAACCAGGCGGTCAAAGCGCTGGCGATTGCGCGTGGCTACCTCACCCGGGACGAAATGGACATCATTTTCGTACCATATTTTACTGAGGTCGATATTGATGGTCAGGAACGGACAGCGGTGCGCTTTAAGGTTGAACCGCGTCCATGACCTATGCTGATCTCCATGCACACACCACGGCCTCCGATGGTCAGCTAACACCGGTGGCGCTGGTCGAACTCGCCCAAAAGATCGGGCTGGATACCATCGCCATCACTGACCACGATACCACCGCCGCCATCACCGAAGCACAGGCCGCAGCGCCCTCCGGTTTCCGGGTGATCCCCGGTGTAGAACTGAGCGCTGAAGATGCGAATGGAGATGTCCATATGCTGGGTTATAACCTCGATATTGCCAACGAGGCTTTCCAGCACAGCCTGGAAGAATTCCGTATTCGCCGCTACTATCGGGCACAGGCGATCGTCGATAAACTGGCGGCGCTGGGTGTTCCTTTGGACTGGGAGCGGGTAGAAGCACAGGCCGATGGCGGCGCAATTGGCCGCCCTCATATCGCCCGTGCCATGATCGAGGCGGGCTACGTCGCATCCGTCAAAGAGGCTTTCGAGCGCTACATCGACAACGACAAACCCGCTTACGTCTCCCGTAAACGCCTTTCCCCTGAAGAATCCATCGACATGATTCACATGGCTGGAGGTGCCGCAGTACTGGCACATCCGGTTTTTGTTGCGGATTACGCCGCGATGATTAATCGTCTGATTCCCGTGGGGCTGGACGGAATCGAAGTCGTCTATCCCAACCATACGCCTGCGCTGGAAGCCGAACTGCGCGAAATCGCGCAGCGTCACGGGTTGCTCATCACCGGCGGGTCAGACTTTCATGGGTTGAATATCCCCGGTAAGGCGATGCTCGGTTCGGTCACACCACCCGAAGGCAGCATCGAAGCCCTGCAAACCCGCGCCGAGGTCTACAAACGCTAAAATCCACCCGATTTACAGGATAGGAATATGTCATCATGACTTTTACAGAACTTGTGGCCTTTTCCGGTCTGCTCATTCTGGTCTATATGATTCTCATCTGGCTGGTCAGTCTGGCGATTAAAGACGCCAGCATTATCGACTTTTTGTGGGGGCCGGGTTTTATTCTGGTGGCGTGGCTGGCATTTTTCACCACCAATGGCGACCCCACGCGCAAGCTGTTACTGGTCGGGATGGTCACCATCTGGGGCCTGCGGCTGGCGCTTCACATCTATCTGCGCAATCGCGGTCACGGTGAGGATTTCCGTTATAAGAAATGGCGCGAGGAATCCGGGTCAAACTGGTGGTGGTACAGTTTCTTCAAAGTGAATTTTCTGCAAGGCGTAGTCATGTTTATCGTGGCGATACCGCTGTTAGCCGCCCAGTATAATCCAACTCCCACCGCCATGACTCTCCCCGACTGGCTGGGCTTCGTGTTGTGGATCATCGGCTTTTCGTTCGAGGCTGTCGGTGACTGGCAACTGGCACAGTTTAAAGCCAAATCCACCAACAAAGGCAAAGTCATGAATACAGGCCTGTGGCGTTTCACCCGGCATCCCAACTACTTTGGCGATGCGACCCTGTGGTGGGGCTACTATCTGATCGCTGTGGCGGCGGGTGGCTGGTGGACGATCTTCAGTCCGGCGCTGATGACGCTGCTGCTGGTGCGCGTTTCCGGCGTGGCTATGCTGGAAAAAAACCTCAAAGAGAGCAAGCCCAAATACAAGGAGTACATCCGGCGGACGAGCGCCTTTTTCCCGATGCCGCCCAAACCGTAACGCTAAAACTGCGCCAGCGTCGTTTGCAGATCAGCGCCCTGTTCCGCGGTATAATCCCCCACGCCGCGCCATAATACTTCACCCACGCCGTTGAGCAGGAATATCTGCGTTTGCTCAATATCGGCGATGGCAAGCGCTTCTAAAAAGGCGGGACGGTCTTCCAGAAACAGTGTGATGGTCGCCCGGCGCAGATCTTCATCCGCAATCGCCATGACCATGCCACCGCGAATAAACAGCCGGACTGCCGGGTTAATATCGGTAAAAATCGCCGTGTTGTAATACGCAAAATCTGCCCGTTCCGCCGCGATCGCCTGCGCTAATGGCAGCCAGCTTTGCGCCCGCACCTGCTGATCTTCATCAAATGGCACGATTACCAGCACTTCCTCACCGGCAAAATCATCAGGCAGGGTGAAGGTATCATCCGCCAGATTCTGACCGCTCACGGTCGGGAAGCGGATACAACTGGCGCTGTCCGTCGTGGTGAGGCAGCGCGTCGCGGTGACGGTGGAGGTCTGCGGCGCACGAGAGATCATCCAAAACAACCCCGCCGCGCCGATCAACACCCCGGCGAATATCCAAAACCCTAGTCTACGAGAAATCATCACATCTGCCTTTTTAGTTCTATGCACTTCAACAATTACGCATTATGGGCTTGTCGGTTGTGTGCGGACTTCGGTCACTGCCAATCCAAGATGACTGGCGATATAGCGTTCGCGTCCTGGCAGACCCTGATCAATCGGCGAATTGAGTACCACCGGTTGACCATCCTCACCCTCAACCACCAGCGTGGTCGAGCCGCCGCCATCAAGATTAAGTGCATAATCCACACCCATATCCCGTGCAATCTCCGCCAGTTCAAACATCGTCACGCCTTCACTGTAATTCGGCTGGCGGCCATCAATCAGAATCCAGAGCATGATCTGAAAATCCGCATCAAACGCGATCACTGTGCGTGGATGAATCTCTACGTTATAACGGATGGATGGTAATTCCACCTCTCCATCCTGAATAAACAGATAATTACCCGCAATCGCGTTATAAATTTCGGTCGGTGGCTCAAATTGAGGTTGGCCGTCCTCCGAGAGATACAACACTGGATACTCGGTCACATCAATCCCATACCTCACACCTTCGGCGCTGTATAGACCTTTCACCGTGACCGGTTCGCCCGGATGCGGATAATAATCCCAGGGTGTGCGTGACCACCACGGTGTGAAAAATCCGGCATTAATGGCGATCTGTACGCCACTCTCGCGTAAAAATTGTGATGCGGTTTGCGCCATCAGCGGATACTCTGTTGCGGAGTTACCGGGGGTGATGTGAAATTCTAAACCCGGCTGGTTCAGATCAATGCGCACCGTGTGAATCACCAGCGGTCGTGGCTCTGCACGGGCTTCACGCCTGTACAACACACCCGGATATAACTCCTGTGACATATCCGGTGGAATAGGCCGGTGCGTGAACCAGAACTGATAACCGCTAATCGCCAGTAAGGCTACTGCGACCAGAATCAGTCCAGCCGTTGCCAAGCGAATGCGCCAGCGGCCCCTGAGATAGCGGCGCGTCAGGCCGGCTGCGATAAGCGCCAACAGGCCAAGCAATAACCACAGCCCAAAATCCGCAACGCTTAAGAGTAACCTGGCGATGAACGAGAAAACTTCCATGCAATATTCAGCCCATTGTTTGCAGCCATTCTAGGCAGAGGTCACTCTCTGAGCAAGACGCAATTTGTGAAAAAAGGCGCGATACCAGTCGGTGGATTAGCGTAGAGCATCACAGCGCAATGTTTGATAAGCTGGCAAGCGATAACCAACAATGTGTTTATTATCCAGTTGGAGAAGGCCATGTTGCACCCCAAAACACTTTATTTTGTTCTTTTGATCTGCATTTTCAATATAAATACTTCCAGGGTTGCACCTGTTTCTCAGACCTATGAAGAGGTGTTGCGTATGGGTCAGGGCATCATCACGGATGCACGGTGGCGACCGGATGGAGAAGCATTACTGGTAAATAGCAGTCAGGGCGTATGGATTTATACCCCTGAATTTGAGCCTGTTGGTCATCTTGCCAATGTTAAGGCAGCCATATTTAGCCCTGATAACAGCATGATCGCTGGCATTGACACAAGCGATGAAAACATTGTTTTCTGGAATGCGGCAGGAACAGAGCAGCTTGGCATCATCCCTACTGATCAGCCTGTCCGCGAAATTGCTTTTAGCCCCGACGGTGAATTGCTTGCAGGCATTGCTTTTAACGCTAACGGAGAACTCCTTCCGGGCTATGGATTTCAGTTAGTTTTGGTGTGGGATGTGGCTACCCAGAATATTGTTTCAAGTCTCGCCACCGACTACGAAATATTTTACTTTGCCTGGAATCGCTCAGGGGATCAGTTTGCGGTTTCAGGCGTAGATCAGGTGGAAATTTTTGACTTGGAAACCGATACTTCCTATGTTCTTAATTTACCCGAGAATCAATACCATGTTTTTAAAATTGCCTGGGTGAGTGATGCTGATCTTTTAGCGTTAGGCGCAGATTACTACAATGCACCCGTTAATACCCTGCAAATCTGGGACATGGCTACCCGCAAACTTCTCAGTATTATTCAGGCTGGGCAAGTGCTGGATCTGGATGCGCATCCTCATGATGCTATCATAGCAACCGCAACCGATCGATATAGTGCGATCACAGATTATGCTACCATCAGACTATGGAACCCCTTAACGGGCGAACTTCTGGGGGAAGTAGAACAATTTGTCAGAAATCCTGTTTCGATTGACTGGAACGCCGCAGGCACTCAGCTGCTGGCCGTGAGTGCGGATAATACGGCTCGAATCGTTCCGTGGCCGGTCACTGTCCCTCGTCCAACGGATCAACCCATTTTACAGGGATTTGGCAATGCGGTTACCGCGTTAGACTGGAATAGCGATGGCTCGCAAATCGTCAGTGGTCATGAGGATGGGAGTGTTCGGGTATGGGACACCCGTA
>JBBSQD010000165.1:0-13906 GCA_038258185.1 Aggregatilineales bacterium
AAATTATGTGTCAATTTGTAAGCCGCGTGCCTCACGCCGGCCATCGCGCCACGCTTCAGAACTCAGGTTGTGCTGTGGCAGCTCTTTGACGCGCAACCCGGATTTCTGGTCATCACTGTAGCGCGCGTAGAACTGATCCAGCGACTCTTTAAGCTGTGCAGTCACCCCCTCAGTGCCAGCCTGCCCATAAAGATTGTGGATTTCGCCGGGGTCAGTTTGCAGGTCAAACAGATCATGCGGGCCATTGGGATAGCGCCAGACGAGTTTCCAGCGCTCATTGCGGATCATCCGCAGATCGCCATATTCACCATAATGCGTATTGTCCCAGGCGATGCTTTCCCCGGCCAGCAGCGGCAGATAACTGCGACCCGCGTGCGATTCAGCGGCGGGTTGTGCAATCCCTGCGCGATCAAGAATCGTGCGAAATGTGTCGTAATGATCGACAAATTCAGGCCGTTCCAGCCCAGCTTCAATCCCCGGCCCAGCCCAGATCAGCGGAATTTGCAGCGATATCTCATACATATTGAGCGGACGAGTGCTGTTCCCCTTGCCGAAAAAACCATGATGTCCCAGCGCACAGCCATGATCGGATGTGTAAATCACAGTCGTCTCGTCATAACGCCCGACCGACCGTAAATGATCCAGTACGCGACCAATATTTTCGTCCAGCTCCGTCACCGCCGCATAATACCCAATCGACCTGTCGCGCAATTCACTGGCGCTGGGGTCGTTGGCGGTGCCTTCATTCTTCACCCACGGATGCGGGTCATAGGACGGAATCGCCTTAAAGTCCGCAGCCTGATAGAGCGCAGTCAGGTCGGGACGGTGCTTCTGCTGCTGATAAGGGGAATGCGTGGCGATATACCCAACGCACAAAAACAGTGGTTGATCGGCAGGGGTGCGGTCAATGAAACGCAGCGCGTGATCCGTGATATGCGCCGATTTATTGCCGGGGAGCAGCACGCGCTCACCGTTCAGCACATAGGTGTAATCCTGATTGTGTTCCCCCTGCCAACCGGGTAAGCCAAAATGATCGTCCGCGCCTAATGGCGGCAAATGCGAACGCCCCAGATGCCATTTTCCGCTGAGGGCGGTTCGGTATCCCGCCTGCTGAAAATACTCGAACAGGGTCGGCACACCATCCAGCCAGTCGCGCTCGGTAATGGTCGTATCGCGTTCTTCCAGCCAGTCATGGATGCCCACCTGACTCGGCGTTTTGCCAGTCAGCAGGCAGGCGCGGGCGGGTGAACAAACCGGTGACGGGGTATAAGCATGTTCAAACCGCACTCCAGCCCGTGCGAGTTGATCGAGGTGTGGGGTCTGGATTTCATCATTTCCGGCAGCCCCTAACGCCCAGGCGCCGTGATCATCGGTGAGGAACAACAGAATCGTTTGTGCCACAGACTAACCCTTATCCCGGCAGCAATGCCGTCATTGATCCTTCAGCAGAACTGAAATGATAACCATGACGGCGGCAGGGATCAACTATAGTGGTGTGGTGATGAAATGGTGGGAAACATTACTGACTTGGCAAGAGAATTTAACCTGTCGGTTCAGCGCCTATCTCAGATTATCGTGCTGCTACTGATTTACGCTCGACCAAATGCCATTCACTTTGAAAAAAACGCCCAGAGCCAGTGACGTTCCCATCAATGCGTTCAAACAGAATTTCCACCACCTGCCGGCCAATACCAGCAAGATCGCGCGCAATGACCGTCAAAGGCGGGGATAGGATCTCGGCTTCAGGGATATCATCAAACCCCATAACGCTGAAATCACCGGGGACATCGTATCCATTCTCCTGGGCAACCCGCACCGCACCAATTGCCATCAACGAATTGCAGGCAAACAACGCTGTCGGCGGATTTTTCTGTCTCAGGAAAGCGCTCATCGCCTGGCGGCCACCTTCAATCGTGAAATCCCCTTTTTGGATGAAATCAGGTTCAACGGGAAGTCCATAATCAGACATGGCTCGCCGATAACCCTGCAGGCGCGGCGGGCCGGGGGCCATATCACCCGCAACACCGATAAATCCGACCCGCTTATGCCCCTTCTCTTTGATTAACCAACTGATTGCGTCGTAAGTTGCGGGTTCACTTGTTCCGCCAACAACATCAACCAGCGGGTGCTGCACCTGCGCGCCAATAGCCACAATCGGTATATGACTGCGTTTGATGAAATGATCCAGGTCTTCTGTGGTAAGGCGATGCGGCGCCATAATAACGCCATCCACAGGACGGCGAAGCACCGTTTGCAGAAAGCGCAGCTCATTTTTATACACATGATCGCCGTTTGAAATCAGCATATCATAATCACGCGCACCGGCTACATCCTGTACCGCCCGGACAATGGGGTGATAAAAAGCATTGGAGATGTCCCCTATCATCACGGCAATCATTTGTGTTCGCTGCGTCCGCAGGCTGCGGGCAATCATATTAGGTTGATAACCCAGCTTTTCTACGGCGAACATAATACGCTGGCGTGTTTCTTCACTGATCGGAATATGCGAGGCCGTTTCATTCAGAACACGAGAAACTGTGCTCTGCGAAACGCCGGCCAGTTTAGCAACGTCGTGCATTGTGGGGATGTTAGAGGTTGGGCGCGATGTTTTTTTTGTCATGTGTTTCAAATTCCATCAGACTGTTTATCACAATATCGCGCTCATACTCTATTTGAATCGAAGTGAGGATTCCTGGATCAACAAATCAGAGTGGCAAATATGAAAGTGGTATCAGCTATTTCCCATCACAGCCCGATATGGCATCAGCAGAGTATAACAATTTGTATCGATCAAAAGTTGTGAGAAACGAGTGAGAATGTGTGATTAATTTCACCAATATCTAAAGTGTTGATGAGGTTCAGCGCTAACCCTAAGTGAAAGGGCAGAAGCACAATTCACCTCTGCCCTGAAACACTTACATAGTGTAAAAATGCTTGACAATTTGCCTAAGCAGATTGCGCCTAGCTCATGCCACGCCAGAACTGGCTGTTACTCTGGTTGATAACCACCACACCGGTATCGACACTAGGCGGCAGCGGCGAAATGCCCGCAGCTTGCCAGTCGGACACAGACTCGATCATTTCATTGCGAACCATGTAGGCAAACATCAGACCCCAGAAGCCCATCTGCCATGTCCCTTGGGCCAGAGTTGCCCCAAGCTGCCCGCTGTCGATCAGGTCGAGTGTGCCTTCGTCAAAGTCGAAGCCGATGTGAGCAACCTGATCAGTCAGGCCCGCCTCACGCAGAGCCTGCGCAGCGCCGATTGCCGCCTGGGCATTACTGCTGAACACACCCTTAATATCGGGCTCTGCCTGCAACAAAGCTGACAGGCCGGTTGCTGCCTGCTCGGAGGTATTCTGATTATCGACAATAAACTGATTCCCGGTGACAAGATTGGGGAATTCCGCCGTGATAGTATCGATAAAACCCTGCGTGCGCTGTGAAAGATTATTCTGTGATGGGACGGTGACTACCGCCGCCTGACCCGATTCAACCTGTGAACCGACATAACGGGCGGCCATCACACCCGCAGCATAATTGCCTGTACCCAGGAAGGAATAGCGCTTGCTGAGGGGGGAGTCCGCATCAAATGTAACCACCGCAGTGCCATTATCAATAGCCGTATCAATGGTGGGTTGCAGGGCATCGGCCTGAATGACGGTTAAGAGCACGCCATCCGGCTCCAACCCCAGTGTCTCTTCCAGCACACGTACTTCACCGGTGATATCGTATTCCGGGGTGCCTGTGTAGACGGCTTCCACACCCAGATATTCGGCAGCGTCCTGCATGCCCCGATAGGCATCAGCCCAGTAAGAAATGCCAGAGAGAAACGAGACCATATAATAGGTCTGATTTTCCTGCGCCCGCGTCATGTTGACCCCACGCGCTCCAAGCATGGCTGCTGCTGTCGTTAAACCGGATCTTTTAAGAAATTCACGTCTGTTCATTGTGTATCCTTTCAGAAATAATTCGTCAAAAAAACATTGCACGACCAGGAGGTTTTAGCCGACTTTCTTTCCCCCAGAGCGCATCTGCCACCGCTGACTGAGGGTATCAAAACCAACAGCCATAAGCAGCACAACACCCATCGAAAGCTGCTGCCAGTAAACTGGCACGCGCAGCAGAATCATGCCGTTATTAATAAATCCCACGAAAATCAGCCCGAAGAAGCCGCCAATAACCGTACCCCTGCCGCCCCGCAGGCTACACCCGCCAATGATACAGGCGGCGATGATCCGTAATTCTTCGCCTGAACCAGAGCCGGGATCGGCCACTGTAAAGCGCGAGATCGACAATACACCGGCCAATGCGGCCAGCATTCCGGACAGGGTATGAACCGCAATCTTCACCCGGTTCACATTGATGCCGGACAGTCGCGCAGCTTCTTCATTGCCGCCTACATAGTAAATCTGGCGGAAAGCTGAGGAACGCCTCATGAGAAAATCGCCTATGAGAATGACAAATAAAGCGATCCATATCAGATTAGGGACATCCAGAGTTTTGCCCTGCCCATAAACATAGAATTCCGAGGGGAGGCCAGCAAGAGTCGTGCCTTCGGTAATGGCCAGGCCCACTCCACGTGCGATTCCCATCATGCCCAATGTGGTAATAAAAGGGTTGATCTGAACTTTGGTAATGAGCAGGCCGTTTATAAAACCAGCCAGCACACCAACGCCTACCCCGCATAACATGGAAATCCCAATCGGCAGGCCAGCCCGCATCGCAGAGGCTGCAACCACCCCACCGACAGCGAATACCGAACCAACAGACAAGTCGAACCCGCCAGAAACCAGTGCCATCGTCATACCAAAAACAATAATGGCCGAGGTTGAAAAACCCAGGGTAATAGCATTGAGGTTGGGTGTTGTAAAAAAGCGTCCCGTGATAAGTTGTAAGACGATCGCAATCAAAACGATCATGACCACCAGAGTGGCTTCACGAGCCCGAAACAATCGCGAGAGAAAATTCATCGTGGTGTTAGCATCGTTTTTTGTTGTCGCGCTGGTAATGGGTGTTGTACCTTCCATAGAATTATTCGCTCACTTTATGACTACTGGCTGCGCTGATAATGTTTTCTTCGGTAGCCTCTGCCGCGCTGAACTCGGCAACGATTGCCCCCCCATGCATGACAAGGATACGGTCACTCATTCCCATAACTTCTGGCAGCTCAGACGAAATCATGATGATTCCAACACCCTGCTGCGCCAGGTCACGCAAAAGAAAATGAATTTCTTTTTTTGCGCCCACATCAATGCCGCGGGTAGGTTCATCCACGATCAGGATTTGGGGTTTAATCGCCAGCCATTTGGCAACCAGGCTTTTCTGCTGGTTTCCACCACTCAAGCGGCCTATTTCCTGTTCGATGCCTGCGGTACTGATGTCAAGCTGCCGCACATACTCTTCAGCGAGCGACCGCTCTTTTGAGGCGATCACCAAACCTCCCGAACTGACTTTGTCGATAACCGCGGCCTCTATGTTCAGCCTGACACTCATTTCAAGGAACAACCCGGAAATTTTGCGGTCTTCCGGCAGATAGCCCAACCCCAGCTCAATTGCCCTTCTGGGAGAATCGATACGAGCTGGTGTGCCATTCAGCAGGATTTCACCAGCATCTTTTGGATCTACGCCAAAGATAGCGCGTGCGAGTTCGCTGCGACCGGAGCCGATCAAACCCGCGAAACCCAGGATTTCGCCTTTGTGCAGTTTAAAGCTGTTACGAACCGGACTGCCTGCCAGTTGAAGATCACGAACTTCAAGCATAGGTTCGCCGATGTTCTGGCTTTTGGCGGGGTAGATATTGCCCAGTTCACGGCCCACCATCATTCGTATGACCACATCGGGCGTTACATCGGCAGTATTGCGGGTTCCAATATACTTACCATCCCGCAGCACTGTGATTCGATCTGCCACCGCGAAGATTTCCTTCAGCTTATGGCTGACATACAATATGCCAACGCCATCACCCGCCAGCCGCCGCAAAAAACTGAGCAGAATATCCGCTTCATGATCTGTCAGCGCTGAAGTCGGCTCGTCAAGAATAAGCACTTTACAGTTATACGATAAGGCTTTCGTGATCTCGACAAGCTGCTGGCTGGCAATGGAGAGTGTTTCTACCTGCGCACGTGCATCAATATCCACATTGAGTTTTTCAAGCAGATTACCCGCCTGGCGAAATAACTCGTCGTAGCGCACAAGCCCAAACATATTGGTGGGTAACCGCCCCGGTAGAATATTTTCAGCCACAGTCAGCGTGGGAATGAGGCTCAGTTCCTGATGGACAACGGCAATGCCGAGGTTAAGCGCTTCACGCGGGGAGCGGGGTCTGACAGGCTGACCCTCAAAACGGATTTCACCCGCATCCGCTGAGATCACGCCTGACAGAATCTTCATAAAGGTACTTTTGCCAGCGCCGTTCTCGCCCATCACCGCATGGATTTCGCCAGCCTGCAACTCTAACTGCGCGTGATCGAGGGCCAATGTACCGGGAAACTGTTTGGTAATATTCACTGCCTCAAGCAAAGAAGGCATTGCTACTCTTTCATCAACAAATATGTCAAAAATATGCGGTATATAAAATAATGTTATCTAGCCGGCTAGGGGCTGGATAGGGTGTTGACTGCTACCTGCTTTGATGCAATCTGATTGGTCGCTCAACACACATTTACTAATCATGCAAACGTATGCGGTCAATCGTATGGAGTATAGTATATTTAATTCAATTGTCAAGAAAATACTTACGAGAGATGCTGGTCGATTAGCAGGTCAAGCTGATGGTATTCAGACATCAGCAAATTGTCTTTTGTGTATAGAGCCTCAAAGCAGCGACCAACTTAATGTTAATTCACAGTGCCAGGAGGAGTTATCTCAGTTCAGGCTGTGATGCAGTACACAATAAATGTATCAATGTTACGGGGTTAGTTCAGTCAGCAATGGGCAACTCTGATTTTGCCCGACTCTGGACAGGCTATTCCATATCTCATCGATTGCGTTTATACACTCACAAAATTTAATTTGCGTAAGTGCGCTAGAGTAGCTATAATTTTTTTAATGGTCGAAAAACAGAGATGCATGAGCGTTTTGAAGGTTTTTAACGCCGAAAAAGCTTAAAAAATATTCGATCACCCACAATATTGTTGCGACGGATACTTCTGTCGTTTTTTTTGATAACTTATTGAAAGCGTTTGCAAAGCAGTGAACAGGAAGTCTGATACATCGATTAAAAGGCGTAATGTCACCATTATGGACGTGGCACGCGCTTCAGGTGTTTCGTGTTCAACTGTGTCACGCGTCCTGAGTGAGTACGAGTTTGTCAGGGAATCCACACGCAACCGTGTGTTAGAAGCAGTCGACCGGCTGGGTTATGTCGCTAATTTAACGGCGCGCAGTCTGGCAGGTGGGCATTCTCAGATTATTGGTCTGCTCGTGCCGAATCTGGATAATGGCTATGTCGGCACCATCGCACAGGGCATTGATCGTGAATTGGCACGCGCCAACTATGATACGATGCTTTACACAAGCCACCGTCACCCGGACAAAGAATCATTCTATGTCAACGCCATCGCCAACGGGTTGACCGAAGGGGTTCTACTGGTCGCTCCACAGGTGCCGGCCACTTATCTGGATGCACTGCGTGAGCAAAATTTCCCCTATGTTTTGATCGATCAGTCCGACATTACAGAAAACAGCAATATTGTCGACTCAACCAATTGGCAGGGTGCCTATGAAGCAACCTGTTACCTGAGCAAGTTAGGCCACACGCGGATAGCCTTTATCAGGGGCGCATTCACAGTCCAGAGTGCTGTAGACCGGCTGGAAGGCTACAAAAAAGCCCTGTCCGATTCTAACATTCCCTTCAGGGAAGAATTGGTTCTCGAAGGCAATTACCAGCAGCAAAATGGTTACGAAACCACCAGAAGCATGTTGCAGAGTGTAAGCCCTGCCACAACGGCCATATTTGCATCCAACGACCTGTCGGCTTTTGGTGCGATGGATGCTGTAAGAGAATTTGGCCTCCGTATTCCTGATGATATCTCCATCATTGGCTTTGATGATGTTCCTCAAGCGTCGCTCATTTACCCCAAACTCACAACGGTTCGCCAACCGCTCGAAGAAATGGGACGCGTTGCTGTCAAGTTACTTCTGGCGCAAATCGAGGATCAAAGCCACCTCCCCCAACGAGTTACACTGGCGACGCAACTCATCATTCGTGATTCTTGTGGGCCATGCCAGACCCAAAAGGATAGGCAAGGAAACAATTGAAAAGAACAGGAGGTTGCCTATTGCATACAGATTAATATGCTTCTTGACCAAAAACTGTAATTACATCGTTTAGCAATAATATTGAAGTTTTGGAGGAACAAATGGCACAGGAATTTAGTCGCCGCGATTTTATGAAAATCATCACTGCCGGTACTGGCGGTATGGTGATTGCACCCTGGGGGCTTCTCGTCTCCGCAGCGTCTGTCAAAGCCCAGGACGTAGCATTACCGGGCACCTTCCCTCGCGAAGAAACTCTCATCGCCAGACAACTTACCGGGCGTGTCGGTACACCTGACAACTTTAATCAATGGGTTGGCTGGAAATGGCAGGACCGGGGTATCCAGAACCTGGCTGACGAACCGCTCTGGTCGGTAGACTTTGCCACTGGCAATATCATCAATGGTGTTGCTGATGGGGATGCAAGCTATAGCGAGGATTTCTTAAACCTCACCATTCCGCTGCGCGAGGGTGTTACCTGGTCGGATGGTGAACCCTTTACGGCTGCCGACGTGGTCTTTACAGTCGAGAGCCTGATCAAGTATGAGGGTTTCAACGCCCACAGCTTCTTTGTGGATAACGTCGAATCCGTAACTGCGCCCGATGATTACACAGTCGAATTTACGCTGAAGCAGGCCAATTCGCGCTTCCACACCACCTTCCTTGACCGCTGGGGCTGCACCAGAATCTTCCCCAAGCACATCTTCGAGCAGCAGGATGACCCGGTTCAGTTCACCTTTAATCCCTATGTAGGCTGCGGCCCTTACAAGCTGCACAGCTTTGACCCTCAAGGGAGCTGGACAGCCTGGGAAAAACGTGAAGACTGGGACAAAAGCCCGACTGGCATCATGTATGGTGAACCTGTACCCAAGTACATCATCTTCCAGTACTTTGCCGATGAAGGTGCGCAAATCCTTTCCCAGTTGACGCATCAGTTGGATGTGACCGAACTATCAGCCGATGGCCTTAAGGCACTGCTGGCCCAGTCGGATATCTCGCGCGCTTATCAACCCACCTTCCCTTATGTGGTCAATAATGACCCCGCCATTACCGGTGTCCTCTTTAACACCGCCAGAGCCCCTTTCGACAATGTCGATGTGCGCTGGGCCCTAACCCTGGCAATTGATATCGTCGAGTACACCAGCATCGCTGTTGATTCTTCGGGCACCCTCAGCCCGGTACATCTGCCGCACCTTGGCCCATACCCTCAGGATTACATTGGCCCGATGCAGGAATGGCTGGAGGCTTTCACGATTGATGTAGGCGATGGCGAAACCTTTGCACCTTATGACCCAACCGCAGCACAGCGTGTCGCAGACTACGCCCAGAGCCGCGGTTATGAGTTCCCCTCGGATGCCGAGTTTGTCGGAAAGACATTCGGATTTGGCTGGTACAAGTTTGCCCCCGATATCGCCGAGAAACTGCTGGTGAAGAATGGCTTCTCACGTAATGGAGACGGCAAGTGGCTTCTGCCCGATGGCACCCCCTGGGCGATCTCGTTTATGGCCGGCACGGTCCTTTCCAACCATGATGCACGTAACGCCGCGGCATCCGTGCAGCAGTGGATCAAGTTCGGTATTGATGCCTCCATGTACAACACGGAAAATGGGGATGGTTTGGGAGCCACTGGCGACTTCGATGTAAGCGGCGCATGGCCGGCTCAGGAACCGTGGGGTGCAGGCCCCGATCTCTACCGCGTACTCGACCGCTGGAACTCCGCTTACAAAAGGCCCGTTGGTGAACGTACGCAGGGCATTTACTCACGTTGGTCAAGCGATGAAATGGACAGCATCATCCAGGAACTGCGTGAGACTGATCCCTTCAACAGCGAAGAAGTCATTGCTATCGGCATCGAAGGCCTCAAGGAAGCCGTCCGCAATATGCCCGGTATCCCAACCTACGGCTACATTGGCTTTGTCGGCTGGGACGAGACCTACTGGACCAACTGGCCGGGTAGTGAAAACGCATACAATGAGCCTTATACCCACTGGCCTAACTTCAAGTACACCACACCATTCCTGAAGCCAGCTGGCGGCGAATAAAGTATCTTCTGACCATTTTATAAGGCTTCGCTGGGCGGTTCTCACTGCCCAGCGAAGCGTTTTTTCACTTTACTGTGGATTCTTATTTATAGCGAAATAGACGAATTAGGGCAAAACTGTGACATTCTTAAAAAGATATCTCATCCCCCGTCTGATTCAGTACTTTCTAGTGATTTGGGTAGGCATTACCGTCGTTTTCCTCATTCCCAGGCTCACCCCGAATGACCCCATTATGAGGATGATCGGCGAGATAAGGGGGCGCGGTTCCACACTGGAACCCGGCGCAATGGATGGCATTATACGTGACCTGACCGAGATGTATGGTCTGGGCGGCTCCTGGCTTGAACAGTACGGGGCATTCTGGGGCAGACTGGTGCGCGGTGATTTCGGCGTTTCATTCTTCCAGTTTCCGGCACCCGTCAGCCAACTTATTTCTGTCGCCCTACCCTGGACACTGGGACTTCTGTTGACCACAACTGCCATATCGTGGACACTGGGAAATATACTTGGCGGATTGGCAGGTTACTACACGCGTAAACGCTGGTCACGCATTCTGGATGCCGTCGCGATGGTTGTGCGTCCCTTCCCATATTACATCTTCGCCTTTGGGTTACTTCTGGTTTTTGCTTATGTCGTACGCTGGTTCCCTATTACCGGCGGGGCATCACTGGGGGCCATGCCCACTTTCACCTGGGACTATATCAAGGATGTCATCTGGCACTCCTTCCTCCCCGCGTTATCCCTAACCATTCTGGGGGGAGCAGTCACGTTTCAGACGATGAAGCTGCTTGTTCAAAACATCAACTCAGAAAGCTTCGTGCAATATGCCAAGCTGGGCGGTGTTACAGAAGACCGCATCGTGGGCAGGTACATCATTCGTAATGCCTTGCTGCCACAAATCACCGGCCTGGCACTTTCACTTGGGCAAATCTTCAGCGGCGCGCTGATTACCGAGATTGTTTTTGGTTACCCTGGACTGGGAATGCTGCTTTTCAGAGCTATCGTCAATGGCGATTACAACCTGATCATGGGGATCACCATTCTTTCAATCATCGGTATTACCACAGCGATTCTGATAGTCGACCTGACCTATCCGTTGTTTGACCCAAGAGTACGGTATACATAAGGAAGCAGCTCCATGAAAGTTCTCAAAGATTTATTCAAAGATTATCGTTTCACATTCAGTTTTATTGTGCTGATGATCATTTTAATCATGGCTGTGTTGTCGTTTTTCTCGCCTTACAACCCCGCATTATGGAATGTGGTTCCCAGAGATGTAAAGCCATCGGCTGACCACCTGCTTGGCACCGATTCCAACGGGCAGGATATCTTCTGGCAGGCGACCTTCGCAGTTCGCAATTCCTTGATCATCTCGCTCATATCCGGCGTGGTTTCGAGAGTGATCGCTATTCTGGTGGGTATGGTTGCCGGATACAAAGGCGGCACAATCGACCGGGTACTGATGTTTTTAGGGGACAGTCTGCTCGTTATCCCCCTTTTCCTGATTATTATCATGATAGCCATGCTTGTACGGCAACATATGAATCTGGTCGTTCTGGGGTTGATGCTGTCCTTGTTCGGCTGGGCGTGGGATGCACGTCTGATCCGTTCGATGGTCCTCAGCCTGCGTGAGCGAGAATTCACCATGACCGCTCTGCTTTCGGGTACGGGAACGATCAAGCTGGTGTTAAGGGAATACATGCCTTTTACCATGCCGTTGATCTTCTCGACTTTAATCAACAATATGTCATGGGCGATTGGGTTGGAAATAACCTTAGCAATTCTTGGGCTGGTCAATCTCAATATCCCTACGCTGGGAACCATGCTCAACTGGGCGATCTTCTACCAATCGATTCTGTTAGGCCGCTGGTGGTGGATACTGACCCCTGTGGTCTTATCCCTGTTCATGTTTATTGCTCTCTATTGGACCTCGGTCAGCATCAGCGAATATCTTGATCCACGCACACGCGTCCAGCGAGTTGGGGCGTAGGGAGAAACACACATGGTAGAAGAAAAACAAGTCATCCTACGAGCCGAAAATCTTAAAGCTTACTATCTCCTGGAGGTACAGGGCACCCAGAAGGTTGTCAAAGCTGTGAACGGCGTGAATCTGGAAATTTACGAAAATGAGATCTATGGGATTGCGGGCGAAAGTGGTTGCGGCAAGACGACGCTGCTGAAGACACTCTTCAACGAAATCGTGCCGCCCCTTCGCCTGATTGACGGCAAGGTCTGTTATCGCATCAATCATGAGGAAGTGGATGTTACTGGGCTGACCCCGGAAGAAAAGCGTAAGCTGCGTATGGAGTATATCTCTTATATTCCGCAGGGTTCGATGAGCGTATTCAATCCTGTGCTCAAGATACGAGGGACTTATGAGGACTTCATCGGCAGCCATGTCAACGGGCAGAACCGTGAAGACATCTTCAAACTGGCTTATGAGCGAATTATGGAACTGGGTTTGCCTAAAAACATCCTGGATGTCTATCCGCACCAGTTATCGGGAGGCATGCGCCAGCGCGTAACCATCGCTCTGGCCTCATCACTGAACCCGCGCATCATGATTGGCGATGAGCCTACTACGGCGCTGGATGTGGTCGTGCAGCGCGGCGTGATCCAGATGTTGAAGGATATTCAGAAGGGTCTGCGAAATACGATCATCATGGTCACGCATGATATGGGCGTGCATGCCAACGTCACCGACCGGATTGGCATCATGTATGCGGGGAAGATCGTTGAAGAAGCGACTACAGAGAAAATCTTTGAACAGCCGCTGCATCCCTATACCCAGTTTTTAATCAACTCGCTTCCCAAGTTTGGCGACAAGACGATGCGCGACAGTGTACCAGGCAGTCCGCCTTCGCTGGCAGACCTGCCTACCGGCTGCCCTTTTCACTCGCGTTGCCCGCATGTCAAAGATATCTGCCGCCAGCAAATGCCAGAGTTTACTCAAGTGGACGAAGATCATAAAGTCGCTTGCTGGTTAGTTGGAGAAGAACAACATGGATAAACTGCTTGAAGCGAAAGAACTAACCAAACGGTACTCCCAGGGCAATGTGATCGCCAAGTCTATCCTGACAGCCGTAGATCACATAAGCTTTTATATCAAACCAGCCGAAATCTTTACGCTTGCAGGCGAAAGCGGCTGTGGCAAAACCACTACGGCAAAGTTAATTCTTGGGTTTGAAGAAGCTACTTCCGGGGAAATGTTTCATAACGGCAAGCTACAGACTCATCATCAGAAATCCTGGATCACCAACGGCGTGCAGGCAATCTTTCAGGATCCATTCAGCACCTTCAATCCGATGCGCAGGGTGGATTCGTATTTTCATGAAACGGTGCAGAACTTCCGGCTGGCCAGATCAAAACAGGAAGCCATTGATCGGATTGATCAAAAATTGCGCCTGGTCGGGATGACCTATGAGGAAATTGCCGGGAAATATCCTAACGAATTTTCCGGTGGGCAGCTCCAGCGCATCTCGATTGCCCGTGCGCTCGTCACTGATCCGAAGCTGATCGTCGCTGATGAGCCGGTTTCAATGGTCGATGCCTCCCTGCGCATGTCCATCGTTAACCTGTTCAAACAACTCAGGGATGAATTAGGGGT
>JBBSQD010000166.1:0-13899 GCA_038258185.1 Aggregatilineales bacterium
GCCAAATTCGAGGGCGACAATGGTCACAATCGGGATCATCGCATTGCGCATGGCATGCACCATAATCACCTTGCGCTCAGTCAGCCCTTTGGAGCGTGCAGTCGTGACATATTCCTGCCCCAGCACTTCCAGCAAAGCCGAGCGTACCAGGCGCGCATTACGGGCGATGGTAAATACCGAGATGGTCACTACCGGCATGATGGCGTGATGCAAACCCGCCGGAAAATTTTCGACAGCGGTCTGCCAGTCGCCATCCAGCAGGGGTTTTAATATCGGCACATGACCGGACACCGGGAAGAGGCGCAGCGTCACCCCAAAAAACAGAATCGCCATAATGCCGATCCAGAAGCTGGGCATCGACTGGCCGAACATCGCCAGCAGCATAATCGTGCCATCCAGACGTGTCCCCCGCCGCACCGCGCTGATGATGCCAATAGGTATCGCGATCACATTAGCCAGGATGAGTGCGCCAATCGTCAGTTCCAGCGTGGCGGGCAGTCGCTCTAAAACCATTTCCAGCGCAGGCGTGCGGCTTGCCAGCGAATTGCCGAGATCACCCCGTGCCAACCCCGCCAGAAAAGTGAGGTACTGCTCCGGCAGCGGTCTATCCAGCCCCAGACGACGACGTGCCTCCGCCAGTTCTTCGGGCCCAGCCCGTTCACTTACATACAGAACCGCCGGATCACCTGCCAGATAAATGGAGACAAATGTCAGTAAGGTCACACCAATCACAACCAAAATCGACAGTAAAACCCGCCGCGTGATGTATTGAAACATCTTTGTTTCTCCTCATGAGGCAGGGATGTTGCCATCCCTGCCCCTTTACTGCGTTGAGCGTGTTACTTGAGTTTCGCGTTATAGACGGTCTGGAAAGTATCAATACGTGGTGTGTAGTCCAGGCGCTCGCTGACCGCTTCCAGTGTTGGCGAGAAGTAAAGCAGCAGCCACGGCGGATCTTCATAGAAGACGCGCAGCATTTCCTGCTCGGCAGCACGTTCGGCTTCCGGGTCGTTCACGAGGTCCTTCAGCGAATCCTTCAGGGCGAAGAATTCCTCATTCGACCATTCGGTGTAGTTGGTTTCGCCAGTCGGGCTGGGGAAATCCGCCAGATCATACTGGGCACTCCAGGCGCTGCCGCCAGTGGTGACGATGTATAACGGCCCCAGGTCATGAGCGATCAATTCCTGGACAAACTGCGCCGATTCCATCAGTTCAACTTCGGTCTGAACACCGACATCACTCAGGAACTGGCCGATAACCTGGGCAACTTCTGTACCCACCGCACCGGGGATATTACGGGCTTTCAGCACCAGTTCAAAACGGACACCATTTTCATCCCGTGGGTAACCGGCTTCGTCCAGCAGACGCTCGGCTTCTTCGGGGTCATAGGGATACGGTACGAGGTCAGCATTATCGTTTGGCGGATTCACGGGGCCGGTAGCACGGGTACATTCCGCACCCAGCAGTTGCGTACAGATCGCCTCGACATTGATGGCATATTGCAATGCAATACGAACCGGGGTTTCCATAATGGCCTGACCGCCGAGTGTTTCGCGGAAGGGAAGATCAGGAACCATGTTGAAGCCGACATAAGCACGGATGGTGCTGGCATAGCTGACGACACTGGCAACGCCGGAGTTGTTGATGGGGTCAGCCTGATCTGCGCTGATACCCTTAATCACATCCACATTGCCGACCACCATCTCAGCAGTGGCGGTGGAGCGTTCCGGGAAGATGCGCCATGCGATTTCCGGGAAGAACGTTTCACGCAGGGGGAAATCCTCGACGCGATTCATGGTGATATATTCACCCGTCACCCACTCACCAAAGCTATAGGGGCCGCTGCCTACCGGGTTACGGACAGCATCTTCCAGAGACATGGCCTCATAGGAGTCTTTACAGTGAATAAATATCTCAGAAATCAGACCCAGACGCAGGCTGGTATTCTGTGGTTCGGCAAACATGAGGGTCACATCCAGTTCGCTATCTGCGCGGGCACCCAGATAACCCAATGATGGCACCACGAAGCCTGCCGAGTTACCGGTAAAACCGTTATCCGGGTTGGACATGCGTTCCCAGCTATAGACCACATCTTCAGCGGTCAGCGGTTCGCCATCATGGCAGGTCAGGCCTTCATGGAGGGTGAAAGTCCATTCCAGCCCATCTTCCGAAACAGTGTACGAGTCAGCGAGATAAGGGTCGATAGACCCGGTCGCCTGTCCCAACTCGTACAACTGCCCAAACATATGGGAGGTGATATTGAAGTTGGCCACACGTGCCGGATCGAGCGAGACCGGTTCGGCAAAAATACCGACAACAATTGTATCTTCATCAGCAACAGGTGCCTGAGCAGCAACGCTCGAAACACCCACGGCCATGATGATGACCAATAGTAAAGCAGTACGGAATAATTTAGTCATGGATCAGGTTTCTCCCTTTTTAACAAGCGAACGGGTGATACTAATACGAGACCTCTGTGGTCTTCTGCCGGCAGCCTCCTTTCAATGGTTTAAGCCTGATAACGGGATAGCACCGGGCGCATGCGCTCGATGGATTCTTTTAAGAGTTCGGTGGGTTGCAGCACGGTGATGCGCAGGTGATCTTCCCAGCCAGCGCCGAAGCCGGAACCGGGGAAAACCAGCACCTGCGCTTCCTTCAGAACCAGATAGGACAAGGCCGTAGCCGGAATACCGGTTGATGAGCTGTTGGGGAAGATAAAGTAGCCGCCCCGCGGATCACCCACGTCCATACCCAGTTCGGCCAGACCTGCCAGCATAATGTCCCGGCGCTCACTGTAAATCTGATGAAATTCGCGCAGCGCATCATACGGGTCGCTGATGGCCGCCAGCGCCGCCCATTGGGCCACCGCCGCTACCGGGCCGGTCGTATACTGCTTGACCAGCGTCATCGCGCGGATGATATTGGCCGGGGCAGCGACGAAACCGACGCGCCAGCCAGTCATGGCATAGGCTTTGGAAAACCCGTTGAGGGTAATCGTGCGTTCCGCCATCCCCGGCAGTGATCCGATGCTGGTATGCTGCCAGCCGCCAAAAACATACTTGTCGTAAATCTCGTCGGAGATCACGATCAGATTGTGGCGAATGGCGACTTCAGCAATGCCCTTCGCGCTGGCTTCGGTCAGAATGCCACCCGTGGGATTACTGGGGGTGACGATCAGCAGCACTTTGGTGCGTGGGGTAATGGCCGCTTCGACTGCTTCGGGACGCAGATCAAACGCATCCGCAGCGGTGGTCGGCACCATCACCATCTCGCCACCTGCCTGCTTGATGGCATCGTCATAGCTGGTATAACGCGGATCAGGCACCAGCACTTCATCACCGGGGTCGAGCAGCGCCTGCATAATCAGGTAAATGCCTTCCTGTCCGCCGGTTGTCACGATGATATTTTCGGTTTCGACGGGCAGCTTATTTTCCCGCTGGATATGCGCGGCAATCGCCTCGCGCAGTTCCAGCAGACCTTCAACTGGTGTCGGGCCAGTGCGCTGGTCGCGCATAGCCGCCTTTGCCGCTTCAATGATATAAGGCGGAGTCGCCAGGTCAGGGTCACCGCGCCCCAGTGCAATCACATCATCAAACTCTTTCGCCATTTCCATCATGGTGTAGCGCAGCTTGGTGCCGTCGTTCATTACATCCAGCACTTCGGCTGGCAGATTGATATTCATCGTCATGCGTTTGACCTCATATACTCTAAGGCTGCCCACTGCGACACACAGCTCGAACAGATGGTGAGTGCCTGCTTGGCACCGCGCAACGTGCTCCATTTTTCCGAGCCTGCCATCCAGCCGATGCGCCAACCGGGCATCTCTGCCTCCAGGTCATCAATCATGACGACGCGAGCAGTCAGTTCCGGGTTTTGTGCGGGATGAAAATCCGGCGCGGTGGTTCCGCTGACATCCCAGATCACCCACCAGCCAGCAGTGACCGCCTGCGCCAGCAACGCCTCGACATCATCCGCCGGTGTGATATACAACGCACTGCCTGCGGGTGCACCTTCGCCGGACTTCAGCAAGGGCACTTCATTTAAGGCCGCCAGCGCTTCCACGTTGGATGTGTCACCGGGGCAGATCAGCGCTTTTTCGGCCAGAATCTGCACCGCGCAGAAACGCGCTTCGGTACTGCCACAACTCACAGTCACCGCTGCTGGTTCGATACTCAGCCCATAGCGGGTATTGAGACGCTCCGCGATCAGGTTACGCAGTTCCACAATGCCGGGACGGTCGGTATAGTGGGTTTCACCACGATCCAGCGACGCGCCTGCCGCCTCGATCACGTTGTCGGCAATATCCGGTTCCGCCACTTCAACCAGCGCGGCAGGATGCAGCTTATTGATGCGCTGCGCCAAAGGTCGGGATAAAGTCTCTAATGTAGCCATCAGGCCACCTCTCGTTCAAATGGGAATGCGATTCCCAGGTCAGAAGCCATCGCTTGCAGCCGGTTGAACACTTCTTCATCCAGCAGCGCGCCATCCTTGCGGAAAGCCTGCTCACGGCGATATTCCACCTCACCCGGCACGAGAATTTCCTCAACACCCGGTCGCGGTTTGGCCGCCTTGATCTGTTTGATAAAGTCATCCATCCGCGTCTTGAATTCTTCGACGGGCATAAACCAGGCGATATCCAGCGCGATAAAGGTGTGCGAAACATCCAGCCGCAGCGGGTCGGAATACGGGATCAGGCCGAAGCCACCGCCGCCGATCACCCCGGTCAGCACGTCGGTGATCATCGCCAGCCCGTAACCTTTATACTGGCCGATGCCCAGCAACGCCCCGGTCATGGCGGCAGCCGGATCATCGGTATACTCACCTTCGGGAGTCATGGCCCAGTCCAGCGGCATTTTCTTGCCTTCACGCTCGAACCAGCGCATCATGCCTTTACCCGCAGTCGTCAGCGCGATATCCAGCGAAATCGGGAAATCGCCTCCTGTCGGTGCAGCAATGCCCCACGGATTTGTGCCGACCACACCGGAAGCCGCGCCCCACGGCGCCATCTCCGGCCCGGCATTGGTCATGGCGATGCCGATGCAATCATCTTCCAGCGCCGTGCGGGCATGCACCGCCGATGAGCCGAAATGGGTGCTGTCACGGACGATTACCGTGCCGATACCGCACACCTTCGCTTTTTCGACTGCCAGCTTCATCGCCTTCTGGCCGATCACTGAGCCGAGGCCATTGTGACCATTGACCAGGGCCAGTGCCGGTGACTCTTTGATAATCTCAAACGGTGCGCCCAGTTCATAAGCGCCATCGGCAATCCGTTTGTGATAACCGGCCAGCCGACCCACGCCCTGCCCCTGCCCGGAATGACAGCGCAGTTCCGCGTGCATCAGGCCATTGGTGCACAGGCTGGCTTCTTCCTGGGACATACCCATCGCCAGAAAAGCCTGTTTTGTAAAATCCTCCAGCGCGTCGACTGGAACCCGTATCAGCGTGATTCCCATCAGCTTAAATTCCCCGGATGGATTTATACTCGATCAGTTCTTCCGGCGTATACACCTGCATCACTTCGGTTTCGATCCCGCCGACTTCTTCCTGCAAAAAGGCGACATAACCTTCCGGGTGCGGATGGCTGCCTGCCACTTTACATGAGCTGCATTCTTTCAAAGTCATGCCCTGTTCCAGCGCAGTCGCCAGTGCTTCATCAATGTTTTCGACGGCGTAGCAGATGTGATGCAGACCTTCATGGCCGCGCTCGTCAATCCATTTGGCGAAGCGACCATCGGCATCCATCGATTCGTTTAATTGATATTCCACATCCGCCACATTAAAAATGGCGACACGGATGCGCGATTTACTGGCTTCCACCACGCGCGCATCATGCCCTACCCCCAGCACATTCTGGTAATAACTCAGGGCCTTATCCAGATCACTTACAGCAAATGCCATATGTTTGATATAACGCATCAGATTCTCTCCTAGAGCAATAAGTCTTTAATATTCACATCGGACGATAACATCGGCGTGATACCGCCGCTGGCACTGGTCATGAGCATGGTGATACCAGGGCCATAACCGGCACGCGGGCTGTCTCCCTGTGCCACCACACCAATCCCCACCGCGCCCCGCAGATAACCGTGATTCCAGCCGCTGTCATAATCACCCAGCGCCACCACGTCACCTAATTTCAATTTGTCCAGTCCAGCCTTGGCTACCGCATCTTTATCAGCAGTCTGGATATGGATCGAGCCGCCTTCGCTGCCCAACCCGGCACCCGCACCCAGCAAATGCGCCGGTACCATGCCAACAACCGGCACCGCCAGCTTGTTGTCATCATTGGTGGTGGCTTCCAGCGCGTCCAGCAATTCTGGTGAACAGCTTTTCATTTTGATTTTGGGATGATCCAGCAGTTGCATACCCACGCCTTTGGAGCGCACGACAATCTTGTCGCCAATGCTCATGCGCAGCCGCACTTCCGGCTCAAAATGGATAATCACATGCTCGGAGAAGCGTCCGGTTTTGCCGGTGACGATCCCCTTCTCGCCTTTGGCATCACCCGTCATAATCATGGCGACATTGCCCACGCATGACAGGATATTGAGGCCATTATTGCCGTTGGCATCTTTCAGCTTGATGCTCACGCTGGGATGGACACAATCGGCCAGCCAGCCATAAGCCGAGTCACCAATCGACACGTTATAGACAATGCTGCCATAAGCCGGAAGCAGAAATGGCACACCGTCAGCACTGAGCGAATACGGCATGGCTGGCAGCGGTGGCATACTGGGCGCGGCCACCTCACCCATTACGGATACGCTGATTACGTGCTCTGAATTCGTTCGCACACTCATGAGTTTTCCCGTATGTTCAAATAATTGGCGATGTTCGCCGCTGGATCAATAACCCACTCAATTAACGATTCTTTACAGGTCATTAAAGTCAGTAAGCCGGGGCCGTGCCCGGTCATAATCGAATCACCGTGGATGCACAGCACAATTGTCACCGCACCGGGGCAATACCCGCGTCCAAAGCGATGATCGGCATCCGGGATCACCACCAGATCACCCAGGCGCATCTGGTCGATCCCCAGTTCAGCCATCAGTTCGCGGTCGCCGGACATCAGATCCTGATCGACAAAATCCGGATTAAGCTCCGCGCCGGAACCCATAATCTCAATCGGCATTGCCATTGTGACGGGCACGCGGATTTTGCCGGTGCCGGTTTCCTCAATCGGGATAGCCTTAATCAGTTCCGGGCTGCACTTCTTCAGCATAATGTCCGGGTAATCGAGAAATTGCAGCCCCTGCCCCATGGCCCGAATCTGGATCGCATCACCGATGCACAGCAGTTCACCGTCCTCTGGCGAAAAATCCACCAGCAGACGTGCATGCTCCCCGGTGATAATGCCCTCGGCACCTTTAGCCATGCCGCTGGTCACAACAGCTTTATTACCCATGCAGGTCAGGTAGTGCATGGCATAATCCTTGTCCAGATCAGGATGCGCGATGGACGCCCCCGGCTCCAGATGATCTGCCGCCCAGCCAAAAGCCGGGTCGCCTACCCGCGCATTGTAGATGTAGCCCGACATGCCGGGCAGCACCGTTGCCTCACCGGTTGAGCTGGG
Source organism: Aggregatilineales bacterium (assembly GCA_038258185.1). Lineage (GTDB taxonomy): Bacteria > Chloroflexota > Anaerolineae > Aggregatilineales > Phototrophicaceae > JAIOHN01. The sequence goes on from JBBSQD010000166.1 coordinate 7,577, forward strand.
GATGTACCCGCCTCCGGGACGCATCGTGGGCTGCGAGACATAACCCACAACCGCCATCTCGACCAATTGCTCTTCATTTGTTGTCAGAGCCATTCTTTTGTAGCTCCTTTCACCTTTTGGATTCGCATAATTTGCCGCATACTTGTATCATATTGTCGATTGTCGACAGACTTTTGTCAACAAATTGGTCTGCCCAGGTGCATGGTTACAATAGTTACATATTCTAATAAAGGCTTCTTGTTGACAATATCATAAAATTGCTAGTAGTTTTTTTGGTGATAATCAACAAATTTATAATTTATTCTATTTATTTTTGCAAATCACTTATATTACCTCATGATTTGATTAGTGATTTCTCACAAGGAGTACAGTATGACCATTCGGGTAGCAGTGATCGGTTCAAGCTTTGCCAAAGCGGCCTATTTACCAGCCTTTGCTCAGGTCGAGGATGTGGAACTGGTGGCACTCGCCAGCGCACGACTGGAAAGCGCCCAGGCAACCGCGCAGGCCTTCAACATCCCCAACGCCTATGATGACTGGAAAATCATGCTGGAAAAACACCCAGCAGACCTGGTGTGTATCGTCACGCCGCCCGTCTATCATGCCGAAATGACGGTGGCCGCGCTGGAAGGTGGCGCGCACGTCATCTGCGAAAAACCGATGGCGATGAATGCCGAAGAATCGCGCCTGATGCTGGAAAAAGCCGAGGCGCTGAATCGGGTGCATATGATGGGTCATGAACTGCGCTTTAACCCCAACCGGCGCAAGGTCAAGGAAATGATCGAGAATGGGGATATCGGCACCGTGCGCCACATTAATGTGGTCAATATTACGGGTGGCGGTGACCCGGCAGGCCGCACATTCAACAACTGGTGGGCCAAAGCGGATATGGGTGGCGGTATTATGGGCGCGAATGGCTCCCATCAGATTGACCTGCTGCGCTTCTGGCTGGGTGATATTGCAGAAATCAGCGGCCACATCACCACGATGGTGCCGGATCGCATCGGCAAGGATAACGGCCAACCGTGGGAAGCTACCGCCGACGATCAGACCAATTTCACCGCCATGATGAAAAATGGCGCATTGGCCTCGGTATTTCTGAGCAGCGCCGCCCGCCATACAGTGGGTAACACAGTCCAGATTTTCGGCAGCGAAGGCACGATTATGCTGTCCAACAACGACGAGGTGCTACAGTTTGCCCGTCCCGGTGAGGATTATCAGGACATCAGCGAAACAGACCCGAATGCTGGCCTGCCCGGTGTGGGCAAAGGCATCTGGAATGTCTCGTTTGTGGCGCTCATTCAGGAACTGACCGACGCTATCCGCGAAAATCGCAAACCGACATGGGGCGCGACTTTTGCCGATGGCCTGCAAACGCAACTGGCGATGGACGCGGTGTATCAGTCATGGCAGGAACGCCGCTGGATTACACTGGGATAAACCACTCACAATGATTCGGGCACGACTCCCCCATCGTGCCCGAATCGGTGTATAGTAAATTATCCCCTGAACATATAATCTGCCAGCCTGATGGCAAGAGGTAGGGTTATGGCCGGATGGTCTCGGTTGCTGATGCTGTGTTTACTATTGATGATCGGCTTTCGACCAGCCTCAGCGCAGGATGCCCCCACCGACACGGCTTGTCCCGGCGCCCCTGCCCCACGCCTTGTTGTGGATGGGTCTGGTCGTGTGCTGCCCGGTGATGCCAACAATGTCCGTGATGAACCCTCACGTGATGCCACGCTTCTCGGTGCAATCCCCGGTGGCGCGGAATTCAGCGTATTGGAAGGCCCGCTGTGCGTGGACGGTCTGAACTGGTGGCGCGTTAAATCTGCTGACCTTAGCGGCTGGACAGTCGAAGGAAGCGGTACTGAATACTGGATAGAACCGCTCTCGCCAGCTATTTCCGTCAGCGAATGGTCAAACCCATATCGCAACCCGCAGGTTCCAGTCGCCAATCGGTTGACCGTCGGCGCGGTGGTGCGGGTACAAACCATGAATGGCGATCCGCTGCCGGTCTATGCCACTTTGGATGACACCACACCGGCACAATCACTGGCGGTCAATACACTGGTTACCCTGGCCGAAGAAGGTGAAAATGGCTGGTGGCGCATCGAAAGTGACGGCGATTCTCTGGGATGGGTACGTGAAGCCGTCCCGCGTACCGGCACCGCTGCTGGAATGAGTCCGACACTCGCGCCGGTCTGCCCGTATACCGAAAACCGGGTGTTATTTCTCTCCTATGACAGTGCGCTTGGTTCAAATCTGTATACAGTCGGACGCGATGGTACCCACCTCTGCAACCTGAGTTACGGCTTGCAGAAGGATTTCGAGCTCTATGACTGGTCACCCGATGGCGAATGGGTCGCCTACAGTGCAGTTGTGGACGGCATCGGTCAATGCGCCTATGGCTGCTCTGGCGAACTGTATGTCGAAAGTGTGGATGGCAGCGTCCTGCGGCGGCTCACCTTTGGGCAGAATACAGGTCATGTGCAGTGGTCACCGGATGGTGCGTGGATTGCTGTTGAGATGGATGGTACAGAACCCAAGACCCGCGACATCCGTCTGATCGCGCCGGATGGCTCGGCAGAGCGCACCCTCATAACTGCCCAGGGTGGCTTCGGGTTTATGCGTTGGTCGCCTGATGGCACCAGAATGGCCGTCATTGAGACCCAGCAGGCATCCGGTGATTTCTCATCATTCATCCGCGTCATCCATGTCGAAACTGGCGACTCCCAGATCATCCACGAATCCGACTGGCGTATCGAAAGCCTGAGCTGGTCGCCTGATGGCGCGTTTATCGCTGCCGCCACTTATATTGAAACGGGACGCACAGTCCTGCAGGAGATCAATATCGAAACCGGAGAATCCGAGGTTGTTGTATTTGGGGAAACACGCAGCGCTGTCTATTCGCCGGATGGTACACAGATCGCGTTCTGGCGGGCAGACCTCGGTGCGCCACGTTGGGTCGAAGTCCTTGACCGTGCCAGCGGCAAAGTTACGCGGCTGGCTACCCTTCTGGGCGTCAATGACCGAGGATTATCATGGGTGCCCGAAGGGGATGCCGTGCTGGTCGGCGCAAGTGGTGTCATGCGGGTGGCTACAGCCGATGGCGCGCTCAGGTCGTTGTTTGTGGGTGCTTTCGGCTCCAACTGGTACGCGCCGATGGTGCAACCCAGCACGGACTGAGCTGTTTTCAACCGTCCGCCCGGTCTATACCGCAGGGCGACGATGTGATATAAACACCGCATCACGTCTGCAAGGGATTCCGAGCCATTAATACCATTCTGTTTGTCTCCATTCACCTGTCATTACTGGTCGCCACGATTTTTGGATGTGTCATTCTGGCACGCAGTCCGCGCAAGATATTCACCACGCGCCTGCTCTGGGCCTTGGCACTGTGTGCCGTGTTGATTATCGGTGGTCAGATTTTCGCATGGCTTCAGGCTGGACATCGCGGCTTTATATGGTGGTTTTTCAACCTGGATGATGACCGCAATGCCCCGGCAGCTTTCGCCTCGGTGATGTGGGTCATTATGGCGCTGATTCCCGTCGCAGGCAGTCTGAGAAAATCCGTCCCGTGGATTCAAAAACTCTACTGGTGGTTTGTGGCCGTGGTGCTGGTATTGGTCAGTGTCGATGATTTTTATGCCATCCACGAAACCATGATTTACGACTGGCAGAAACCCTACATGCTCGCAGGTGGCATCTTCATGGCGATCAATGCTATCGCTTTCTGGTTCTGGTTTCGGGATGAGGTTTGGGCTAATAAACGCCTTGTCCTGCTGGCAGTCGTGGCAATTGGCATTATCGGCTTAAGCGGCTTTATCGTCGAATCTTTCGCCTATGGTGCCTGCGAAGAAGCCCCGTTAGGCTTTGTCTGTCAGAACTGGTGGCAGTCCATTGCGCTGGATGAAGTCTTTGAGTTATTCGGAACCATTATTTTTATCGCCGCGATGCTGCTGTACATTCAGGAACACAGCAACCCGACCCAATGGCAACGCGTCAAACGGATCGTTACCGGCGGCAGCATTATCTGGACAGCAGCACTGATCGCCTATTTCTGGCCGTTTCCAGCGCTGGAGTCGCGGGTGATCGCTTACCCAGTGGATGTGGAATATGCCGACGAAGATTTAGCGCTGATCGGCTACTGGACACCCAACACAGTTGTCCAGCCCGGTGACCGTGTGACAGTCTTTCTGTATTGGCGGTCAGGCACGGGTGTCCAGCGCGATTATCGCCTGTCGGCACAACTGCTCTCGCCTGACATGGAAACTATCGCTCAGGATGATGAACTGCATATCGGGCAAATTCCCAGCGAGGCGTGGTTGCCGGGTTTGGTGGTGCGCAAAGCCATTCATTTTGATCTGCCCCCGGACATCGCTACCCCGGCCAGCTATCAATTAATGGTGCGCGTTTGGCGGGGTAATCCGCTGGCCGACTGGCAGGACGTCATTTCGCTGCCCATCGCATCGACAGCACAGACGTTACTCACCGAGGATACCGCGCTCATCGGCAGCGTGGCGGCATTGCCCAAAACCCAGACCTTGCCCGACCTGTCACCAGCCGATTTCCAATTTGCCGATGGCTTCAAACTCACGGGGTATGCTGTGCCGGTCAGTGCCGCCCCCGGTGACACATTGCCATTTCAATTCGAGTGGCAAACGCAGCGCGACATCGATACGCCGCTCACGCAGCTTATTCATCTGTTTAACGCCGAAGATGATGTCTTTGTGGCACTCGACCAACCCCCTTTTCACGGCACTTTTCCGACAGAAGACTGGCCGGCCAATACCACGCTGGTTGATGAGGTCACGGTGACACTTCCGGCTGATTTAGCCCCGGGCACCTATCAGATTTTTACGGGCATGTACAATTCCGCTACGCTTGAACGCCAGCCCATCATCAATGCACAGGGCCAACCCGTAGCTAACAACGCGATACCTCTGGCTACTATTGAAATTAGCGGCTAACAGGTGATCAACCGTGCGGTGAGAGTCGGGCAAAATGTGCGGCGACGTTTATAATCAGCACTATGTCTGAAATCAAAAAGTTCGCCCTCCCCCACCTGCTGCTCCTCTGGCTGTTGACCGTCCAGCTTGCTGTTGCTCAATTCCCGGCAGATGGCGCGGTCATCAACATGGATATTCCGCTGCGGCTGCGGGCTGCCCCCAATACCGAAAGCGGCGTGCTCGACCTGTTAGACAGTGGCACCGGTCTGCGGGTTATCGGGCGCACAGCCGATAGTCTGTGGCTGTCCGTCGAGACTGAGCGTTACAGCAGCGGTTGGGTGTTTGCCGAATACGTCGACTTAAACCGTGACATGGACACCTTCCCGGTGATTACTGATGTCGGCCCGATGATGGATTTTCGTGGCACGGTCATTGGCATCACGCCCAACGCGCGGGCCATCTTCGAGCAGGGTCAACGTCTGGGCAACCGCGCCGATGTATTCTCCAAAGTGGGTGACAGTATTACCGTTGCGCCGCATATGCTCTCTCCGCTCAGTCTGGGTGTTGAGAATTTAGGGGATTATGCCTATCTGCAAGCAACGATTGAGTATTTCTCCCAGACACCCGCCCACAATTCAGCATCTTCATTTGCCAATATCTCTCTGGCCGCTCATACAGGCTGGTCAGCCCCAGCCGTGCTTGATCCGCGCCTTGCCGATAGCGAAACCTGTCTAGCCGGCGAATCGCCACTTCTGTGCGAATATCGTGTCGTGCAACCAAGCATCGCCTTGATTATGTTCGGCACCAATGATGTCGGCTTCTCCACCCCTGTGGTATATCGTTACAGCCTGGAACGCATTACGGAACTTTCCATCAGCCGTGGCGTGATACCGGTGCTCAGCACCATTCCACCCCGCCGGGATTTTGCGGAAGAAGTGGCTGTCTATAATCAGGTCGTGCGCGAAACCGCTATCAAGTATGATGTACCGCTATGGGATTATGGCCGCGTCATGGCCGCCGTGGGTGACATCAGCCTGGATACTGATGGCGTCCATCCCTCGAGTCCACCGCGCGGCATTGAAGGCTCGGTCGATTTCCGCCGCTCGAATCTTTACTATGGTTATGTGCTGCGCAATCTCACCGCCCTGCATGTGCTGGATGCCCTGCTGCATCAGGTTATTGAGCCGACTTCAATCCCTTCAAACAACTAATCTCACGCATCCTTTATATTAACGTGAGTTATGGATAAGGAGGACACCTTTCGCTGAAGGTGTTAAGCTCCAGGGCACTGCTACCAAGAAAGGTGTCCTGCTATGAGTCTACTGGAATTGTTCTGTGCTGTCGATGATTTCTGGCAATGCTTTGAACCCC
>JBBSQD010000167.1:0-13836 GCA_038258185.1 Aggregatilineales bacterium
AAAGACAGCATTCAGGCGCTGCTCAACGGGGAAAATGTCGAGCAGACTGATACCGATCCATCCGGCCCGTTTGTGCTGGGTGCCGCTGCCGAAAATGCCGCAACCGGTGCGCGTGTCGTCGTCTTCGGCAGTTCTGTGCTGCCCAGTGAAAATACCGCGCAACTTAACCGTGTGGTCAATCTGGCCGCGTCCTTTAACAGTCTCATCTGGATGACCAACTTCGAAGACTTTTTCGTGACAGTCAACGTCCAGAGCGCTCAAAGCCCACAGGACACCCCCCTGGTGGCCGACCAGCAAACAACCAGCTTTATTAATCTGCTCACCATCTTCCTGTTGCCCTTCGGTATTCTGGCAATCGGTATGCTGGTGTGGTGGAACAGCCGTGAAACTGTCCGATAACCGGAGGAGAATAAAATTATGCGTTTGAATCGAGGTACTATTCTTCTGTTGGTTCTGGCACTGGGGGTGATTGCTGCCGTGCTCGTCTTCAACAATCAGCAGGCCAACGCCCCCGACGAAGCCACACCCACGGTCACTGCGGGTGCCGGGCCGCTGTTTGATGAGCTGGCCGGTAATGACATCGCCCGTCTGGAAGTGGTCGACAACGCTACGGGCAATTCCACCCTGTTGACGCAGGATGCAGGCGGCGCCTGGGATATGGCAGCCACCTTCAGCACGACCCGCGCCATCGATCAGGAAAAAGCACAGACCGCAGTCGGTGATTTTGTCCTGCTGGAAGCCAATGACAGTTTCGAAAGCCAGTCCCTTGGGGATTTTGGCCTGGAAACCCCCGGTTATGTCTTCTATGCCGACACCTTCGATGGCACGCGCTACACGCTGTATACCGGCAATAAGAATCCAACCGGCAATCGCTATTATATCCTGTTGGAAAGCGGCGAAACGCCATCTGATGTCAGCGCAGAGATTGACGCGCTTGCGGCTGCCGATGCCACGAGTGAAGCTACCAGTGAAGCCACGGCTGAAATGACTGCTGAAGTCACTGAGGAAGCGACGGAAGAATCAACACCAGAGCCCGCCGCCGACATGACAGAAGAAGCCATCGAAGACTCCACGCCGGAACCTTATGCGGGTGTCCAGCTTTCATTGGAAAATGCGACAGTCTATGTCGTGCCCGAACTGACCATGACCAGCCTCATTAACCTGGTATCGGTGCCGCCCTATGTCCTGCCACCCACCGCCGCGCCGACCGCCACCGCGACCCTCAATTCCATGAGCGAAGTCGACATTGCCACGGCAACTGCCGAATACAATGCTACGGTTACAGCGCTGTTTGCTGAATTGGCGACCCAGAGCGCAGCCACTCTAGCCGCCGAGGTGACTGACGAGGCGACAGTAGAAGCCACGGCTGAGGCCACCGAAGCACCTTAGTCTAAAAACCAGAGTGACAGAAGTATTGAAAGCAGGGATAATCGTGCTGATTGTCCCTGCTTTTGTTATACTTCGATACGAATTTATGGGATTTTTGTAGTTTTCTTTCCTCGCTTTTATAACATCTGTTAAACTATAGATAATTCATGACCCACTTCTGGCAACAGATGGGTTGAGATGAAGTCACCAGCGATCAGCATCGATCACAATCAGGTGGAAACGAGTATATGGCACGTTTGACAATGCGGCGCGGGCCGGATATCGGCACAGTCTATGAGCTTAAAAGCAGCATCGTAACCATCGGACGCGGGTCTAAGAATGACATTGTTATCGTCGATAACGAAGTCAGTCGCAACCACTGTCGGCTGGTGCGTAACGACACGGGCTATCAACTGGAAGATCTCGACTCTAATTCCGGCACCTTTGTGAATGGCCGCCGTGTGAGTGATCCCCGTTCACTGATGTCCGGTGGTTTGATCGAACTGGGCGATACTATTACGCTGGCCTACGAGTACGACCCCAGTACCGACAAACGCGAAACCGGGGATGTCGTTGTGGTGTCACCATTTTTGCCCACTGCCGAAGACCAGTATTATCTCATTTTGCAGATGGGGCCAGAGGCCGAGCGTGTCTACCCGCTCAAAGGCGATAACATCATCATCGGGCGCGATCTGTCCAATGACATCGTCGTGCAGGACCCGGAAGTCAGCCGCAGGCATATCCGCCTCACGCGTAAGAAAAACGGCTACGCAGTCGAAGACCTCGGCTCGACCAACGGTACTCACGTGAACGGCCTTCTTCTGGATAGCAACTACACGCTGCGTGTGGATGATATGATCGAGCTGGCGCCCAACTCCCACCTGCGTTATGCGCGTGAGGTCAATGGCGAGTCGATCTCGATTGAACCCAACACCGTTGCGCCAACCTCCGGCAACCGCGACACACAAAACAGTCTGCGACCGGAATTCATGTCGATACAGGGCAAGCGCCACACTACCCGCCTGGGCACCGGGGTCGCACAGGGATCATTAACCAATCATGTTTTTGTGGCTTATGCTCGTGAAGACTGGGAAACAGTGGTCGCGCCGTTAATGCTGTCCATGCAGGATGGCGGCATCCAGGTGTGGGTGGATCAGTATCTCATGCTCGGTGGTGAGGATTGGCGTGCTGCGGTTGAACAGGCGCTGGCTGAATGTCGCCTGCTGGTGCTGGTGGTTTCACCGGCAGCCTTGGAATCGCGCCATGTAAAATTGCAGTATCGCTATTTTATCAACCGCGAAAAACTGGTGATTCCGTTCCTCTACAGCCCGGTGGATAAAATGCCACACGAGTTTGCCAATATCCAGGCGATTCCCTACGACAAAGACGACTCGAAGCGCAGTTTTCAACGCCTGATTTTAGAAATTCTCCACAAACGGATTTAATGCGAAGGGGAAAGCCGAGTCTATTCCCGCGTGAGAAAAACGTGTGACAGCCGGAAACACACGAAAATTAACAGCAGTGGCAGCGCGACAGGCACGACAAATTCGACCAGCACGTGCATCGGTGCTGACATCACCAGCAAGCGCGGCAGATTGATGAACAGGAAATAGAAAAAACCTGTAGCAGCTAACGCCGTCATCGCGGGGATGCGTGACGGTACAATCGAGCCGATCAGAATCGCCATCGCCGCGATCATGAACGGTTCCAGAATCAGCCGCACTATGGCAGCACCCAGCCCCAGAACCAGCGTAAAGCGCGAAAAAAGCAGTTCCTGATCAAGCGGCCAGTACGCGGCATATTGCAGACCAATCACCGGCAGGCTTAACAACGCCACCCCCATCAGAATCAGGCTCAGATCCTCGACCTGTCGCCAGACCCCGGCAGCCGCTTTGCTGAACAGAATGTGCCACAATGGAATCGGCGTGGTGCGCAGTAGGGACAGCGTATTATTTTCCTGCTCATCGACGATCATCCGCGTGGTAAAGATGCCGATATTCATCAGAACCCGGCCATACGCCGCGAAAATAAACGGCAGCATCACAATCGACACCGGCAGCATGGTAAAAGTCAGTGGCAGGATAATGGGGATAAAAATCGACAGCGCGATAATCACAATCTGTACGCCATAAATCCGCACCAGCAGGTCAATTTCCAGCGGCAGAATTTTCCAGTAAATACCGAGATGCCGTTTGACAATCGGGTCAGACCGGCGCGCCCAGGATGGCAGATGCCGGTCAATACTGGGAACATGATCTTTCCATAAGCGTATGTGGGATGTGGTAGGTGATGTGCTGGTCTGTTCCACTAAGAATTAATCTTTCAAACCCATTTCTTTCATTATACCAGACTCAACCCCGATTCGTTCAACTTTTGCATGGATTGAGGCAGATTTTGCGGCGCTGTAGCGTATATTTCCAGCTTTAGCGATCACTTGACCTTACCGGCAGATGCTGTTAAATTCATGGCATCCAAATCAACCAAAGGGCGGCTAGGGTTCCGTTTACCCCGCAGGGAGTAAAGCCTGGTCCAAGCGCCGCAGAAGGCCGTCGAGACGGCTCGCACCTTGAGGATTAAAATGCCAGAGGGGGTAAGTTGGTTCTATTCAACTTATCTATGGCTCAAAGCCTCGGAGGTGTATTTTGTTTACGAACCGTCTTTCTCCCCATCTGATTGCTGTTTTACAAGCTCTGCTGGTGACATTTTTGTGGTCAACATCCTGGGTGCTCATCAAATTTGGCATGCGTGAAGCCATCCCCGCATTGACATTTGCCGGATTGCGCTACACACTGGCCTTTCTGTGTCTGTTGCCCCTGCTGCTGCGACGACCCCACCAGCTAAAAATTCTCACCCAACTGCCGCGCAGGTTGTGGCTGCAACTCATCACGCTGGGGCTGTTGCTATATAGTGTCACGCAGGGAGCGCAGTTTGTCGGCCTGCAAATGCTGCCTGCTATTACCGTCAATCTGCTGTTAACCTTTATCGCGGTAGTCGTCGCATTTCTGGGGATTATGCTCTTGGGTGAGCGACCTTCCCGCCTGCAATGGCTGGGGATCGGCCTGTATCTGACAGGAGTCGGCGTTTACTTTTATCCGCTGAATATCCCGCAGGACGCGCTCTTGGGAATCGGCATCGTGTTGATCGGTGTGCTGAGTGGAGCATTATCAGCCATTTTGGGCCGCAAACTCAACCAGCATGCCGACCTCACCCCATTGACCATTACCGTCGCCACGATGGGTATCGGGTCAATCGTGCTGCTGACGACAGGGATTGTGCTCAATGGCTGGCCGGTCATCAGCGTATCGGGTTGGTTGATTATTCTGTGGCTGGCGGTCGTCAATACCGCCTTCGCCTTTACCCTGTGGAATCTCACGCTTAAAACACTTTCAGCCCTCGAATCGAGCATTATCAACAACGCTATGATGATTCAAATTCCACTGCTGGCCTGGCTTTTCCTGGATGAAGCCCTGACAGCCAAAGTGCTGGTCGGGCTGTTTTTTGCGGGGGGTGGCATCCTGACCGTGCAGCTGCGACGCTTGCCGCAGCGCTGGTCACGCTCAAAAATGGTGGTTACCACCGATCCCAATGAATGACTTCACTGAAATCGTTCCGGCCTTCCTTACCCATCCCCTGCCGTTGCTGGGTCGCGTCGGGATAACCAAACGAGATCAGCAACCGTGCCTGCCACGCATCCGGGAATTTCAGCAGATCCTGTGCCGACTGCCGTTCGTAAATCGTCCCCAGGCACGAGCCGACTCCCACTTCAAGCGCGGCTAACTGCATGTAAGCGGCGCTCTGTCCGGCATCGAACATCTGCCAGGCGGAGCGCTCATTTTCTGCCGGGGTGAGTATAACCACACAGGCCGCTGCCCCAGCCACATGCCCCAGCCAGTCACCCAGCTTCGACAGTTTTGTCAACGTCTCGCGGTTCTGGATCACGATAAATTGCCACGGTTGGCTGTTCTTCGAACTTTGAGAACGTCGTCCCGCGTCTAAAATACGCTGCGTCACATCTTCTGGTAAAGGCTGATCCGTAAAATGGCGGATCGCCCGTTTATTCTGAATCGCATCCCAAACGTCCATACTGTCTCCTGATCTGCATATGCTGCTATGATGTATGGGATTATAGCGACCCCCGCCCGAATTGCGCTAACCTGAAACAAACGTCATAATTGACGCTAATGCTCGGTCAATAAAACAAAGTGGATTTATGGTTGATTGCTTCATATCCTACAGACGCACTCCCAGCGCACCTGTGGCCACCGCTTTGCAGGCTAAGCTGGAAAGCAAGTACGGCCTCAACGTCTATGTGGATACTACCCGCACCGATGGGAGTCGTGTCAGCTTCCCTGAACGCTTAATGCAGGCGATTGCCGATGCGCCGGTTTTTGTTTGTGTGCTGGGTGATCGTGATGGTGAGCACACGCTTCAGAGCGAATGGGTACTCAAGGAAATTCAACAGGCGTATGACCTGAGAAAATTCTGTATCCCGGTTTTTCAGGAAAGTTATAAGCCTCTGCCGGATATGCCCCCAGAGGTCGATTATCTGCTTGGCTTTGATGGTGTGCATATATTCGACCAGAAGAATATCATGGTTGACGAATCGGTGCGCCAACTGGCTGATCTTATTCGCCCTCACCGCAAAAAACGTTTTATATCGCTGCGCCTAGCCACAGCCTTCATAATCCTGCTTATCGCACTGGCAGCGGCCATAGGGTTTATAGTCTCGAATACGCCTGACTCTCCAGCATTGCCGACCACAACCAGTATTGCACAGAATCCCACGGCCATAAATACAGTCGACTCTATACCGAAAACGGAAGTATTCATCGCCGATAGTAATGCCACCATTATTGCCGCGCAGATAGCCGGAACAGCAACCACCGAATACGCCACATCAATTGCGCCAACCTTTACACCAGAACCTCCCGACCCGGATGCACGCCCCACCCTTTCAGCCGAACAGGTGCGGGTACCCATAGGCGGCTCGAATGCGGACTGGACACCCTATGAACAAGACTTCGACGGGATACCAATGATGCTGGTCGGTGCCGGTTGCTTTGAAATGGGTAATAATGACAGTTATAGCGATGAACGACCAGTGCATGAAATATGTTTTGATGAACCATTTTGGATTGATAAAACCGAAGTGAATCAAGCTGATTTTGCCCGATTAAGTGGTGTACAAGCTGGATCTTTTAGATTTTATGGTCCTAACCGCCCTGTAGAAAGCATCACCTGGTACGAAGCTCGGAATTTTTGTGAGATTCGTGACGGACGTTTGCCGACTGAGGCGGAATGGGAGTATGCCGCCCGTGGGCCGGATAATTTGATTTATCCCTGGGGGAATGAGTTTATTGCTGAAAATGTAATATATGAAAGTAGTCCAAATAGTCAGACGGCTCTGGTAGGCAGCCGCCCAAGCGGTGCCTCCTGGGTGGGGGGGTTGGATATGAGTAGCAATGTCTGGGAATGGACTTTGTCCGAATACCGGGCTTATCCTTATGATGCGGTCGATGGTCGTGAAAACATCAGTTCTGATTCCCAGCGGGTTTTGCGAGGCGGCTCGTTGTGGGGCGACTTCCTTATAGAGATGCGCGCTTCCAATCGCTATAGAAGCACCCCTAGCCGTGGGCGCCTGTCAAGCCCTCCTGGCGGCGGACTTGAATGGATCGATTTCTTCGGCTTCCGCTGTATGCGTCCCTATTCACAATAATTGCCACGCCAATTATGGAGAGCTGGAGCATGACTGACTCAGAACTTGAGCAAAGCTTTAAAGACTCGTGGAATAGAATGCGGTTTTTTACGCTGACATGATTATTATTCAGGAGAGAAGTTTCGTCACTCCACTTTATCGAACATTAACGATTTTAAAATTTCAGGGCTATGATCAAAAACTTCGAGCGGGACAATCTTTGGACAGCCTTGTGCTGTCACGTTCCAGACTACACGGGCTCAGATCAACCCGCGCTTCAGGTTTATGCCGAAGAAGGCAAATTCAGCGTGAATTATCGTGATGGAGAATCAACACAGACACTTGTGGTGGATGCCACCGGAAAAGATCTCATCATCGCTGCTGAACTTCTACAACTCCTTAGCCAGCTTGCTGAACACCCCCTCAGCTAACCTGACTAATAATTTGCAAACGATATAAAGTCCTTTAACTCAGCACTTTCGTCTTCGCACTCAGCACTAAAAAAAGGGACATTTGTCCACCCTGCCGCAGCCAAAATCTCCTATACTTAAAATATGGAACTTTGCGTCTTTGCACCTTTGCGTCTTGGCGTTGAATCTTTTGACTATCGACTCTATTGCCATTGCCGCCGCACCCCCCTCCGGCGGCAGCAGCAAATAAACCTACTCCCGCAGCAGCGCGTCCTCAAGCTGAGTCAGTGTCGGCGGAAAAGACTCCACTGGCTCCACCAGAATCAGCGGAGCGCCACCTATGGCGGTTGGGTCACCGGGTTGACGGTCAGGGTAATTATCGGGGGTCGCCGGGGGCAGATCGAGTGTATACACACCATGCCGATCCGCCGTAACCTGGCCGAGATCAGCCAGCGTATAGATCGTCGCGCTGTCCCCCGCCGCCGGTAAATCCAGCGTTTGCGGACGCAGCGTCTTGTTCCACACCACATAAATCCGTTCGCTGCGGGCTTCGTCGTCAAACGTGATGATCGTGGCACGGCCAGCCACGGTAAACACCAGCGGATTGGTCAGGTCAGCCCGGCCAAAAATCGTCGCCAGCAGATGATACGCCTGTGCTACCGGACGCGCCGTCCCCGGTTCGGGATGCTGGCTGAAACAGATCGAACTGGCTTCGTTGCGGAACACGCCAAACGCATCTCCGGCGCAGATGGTATCGCCCGTGCACAACTCACCTTCATGGATAGGGAAATTCGTCCCGGCAGGTTGGTTGCCGCAGTCATCATACAACTGGTGCAGGAACACCACATCCGCGCCTTCTGCCCAGGCATAGGCGCTGCTCTGGATAAAAAAGGCGGCCTGTTGCTCCTGTGTCGCCCGCATCACACGTTCATTGGGGCTGGTCGCCCATGTCGGGCCGGGGTAATCATCCCAGATAGGTACGCCGCTCTCGTTCAGCCAGATCGGGCGCTCAAGCTCGTAGGCGCGTAAGGTCTGCCGGACATACAGCACCAGCCAGCCGCTGCGCCAGGGGTAGCCATAACCATGCACCCCCACCAGATCCATATACCAGTTGAACTCCTCACGCTGAGGGTCCTGCTGCAAAACAGCCAGCACCCGTGCCAGCCAGTTATCGCCCGTGTTATACAGCAGCCCGCCAAACATCACCTGTGCGTCCGGGTCGGTCTGCTTGATGACGATGTAGGAGATTTTCAACAAACGTGCATAATCGCGGATACTCGCACCCCAGAACGCCGGATAATCCGGCTCATTCCAGATTTCCCAGACGCGGATACCCTGCTCATCGTCCCAGTCTTCCGCCTGTGCCATTGTCCCACCGGGCATATAGCGCTCAACCGTCGCCTGGACATAGTTCACCCACGGATTATCCGGATTCAGCGTTTTATCGTCACGGGGACTATCGGTGCCATCACTGAAAATCGGCTCGTTCAAGCCCACGATGCGCTCACCGTCCTGCGCGAAAGCCGGTCGGCCCATCAGAATCGCATTGATCTTCAGCCCGAAACGCACATCATTGGTCACCAGTCGGTCATAATTCGCCCATTGGAATTCACCCAGTTCTGGCTCCACCTGATCCCAGTAAATCGGCCAGCGGTTCCAGCCCGCGCCTAACCCCAATGCGTTGGCGTAGCGGCTGTCACTGGTCGGCTCGTTGGTCAGGCTGATGTGATTGATCCCCAGCTTGTCCGAGCGAATATACGGTTCGCGCGTGTCTGCCCGTAAAGCAGGATTGGGATAAGAAGTGGCCTCTTGCGCCTGAACAGTCAGGCTGAGGATCAGTAGCAGCAGAACACTGGAGATAGTGGCGCGCAATCGCGTCATGAATTCGCCTCGACAATAGATGGAAAACGGGGAGTTAGTCCCAATAGAATAAATCGAACGCCTTTATTGTAAACGAAGTTCGCACTTTTAAGGCTTGACCTCGGTTATTCTTCCCAACTTTTCAAGAATCAAAACGCCCCATTCGCAGGGGCGTTGTTGATGGCAAATAGGTGCTGATTAAGTGAGTCGGGTGTAATACTCAACAATCAACTGTTCATCCACAGGCACGGGAATATCCCGACGGTCTGGGGTATGAAGGAAAGTGAACGCCACATTCTTCTTGTCGACAGCCAGGTAATCCGGTGGATTAGCCGTGGACTCAATCGAATCGACGACCTGAACATTCTTCTTCATTTTCTCGACCAGGGTGATTTCATCACCATCCTGAACCGAGTATGAAGCGATATCCAGCCGACGACCATTGACCAGGACATGACCATGACCGACATATTGGCGGGCAGCCCAGATGGTGGGTGCAAAACCCGCACGATAGACCATGTTGTCCAGGCGTCGTTCCAGCAAGGCCAGCAGATTACTGCCGGTGTTGCCGGGCATACGCCGGGCGGTCATGAAGTAACGGCGCATCTGACGCTCGCGCACGTTAAAGATAAAAGCCAGTTTCTGCTTTTCATTAAGCTGCATACCATAGTCACTGCGTCGTCCATTACGGAACTGCTTTTCCTTACCATGATCACCTGGCGGATAAGCACGTTTTTCCAGAATACGCTGGTATTTCGGACGCGGGACCAGCACTTCACCGAAGCGCCGTTGGACTCTAGCTTTTGGCCCGTGATAAGATCCCATAAAGAATTTCTACCTCTGATGCTTGTTAACGGTCAATTTTGAGAGGAAATTGCAGCCGTCAATCGAGCCTATATTGTAACGGGTGCACCATGAATTTCTAGGGTGATTTTGTCAATTTTGAACATTCCGGCGCAATCCATCCCGCATTTTGCTGGATATGACGCCACAGTCTCATACTAATCGGCACTTTTTACGTAAGTTCAGCATCATCTGCTGTGCCGATTGCATAGATATCCCGCTTGTTCCAGCCCGAGCGTTGGGCGATCTGCTTCGCGGCGCGGTTCAGCGATTCGCCTGCTTCCAGCAAAGTCGCCAGTTCGGTGCGAACACGGTCTTCATCCCAGTCATCCTGTGTCGCAGCAGTGTTCCCGTTGATGACCAGCACAATCTCACCACGTGGTGGATTATCGGTGTAATGCACAATGGCTTCGGCTGGCGTACCGCGAAAAAATTCTTCATAGATTTTCGTCAGTTCACGGGCGACACACAAGGGACGCTCACCCAAAACGGTTTGCACCGTCTCAAGCGTATCCAGCAGGCGGTTGGGACTTTCATAAGCGATAATCGTGCGCGTTTCTTCAAGTAACTCAGCCAGAAAATCTGCACGCGCTTTATCCTTACGCGGCAGAAAGCCGACATAGACAAAGCCGTCGGTAGCTAAACCCGAACCGACCAGCGCCGTCAGAATGGCACTGGCTCCGGGTAACGGCTCCACCCGAATATCCTGATCAATCGCGGCACGAATCAGTTCATAGCCGGGGTCAGAAATTCCCGGTGTGCCTGCATCCGAAACCAGCGCGACATCTCCGCTTTCCAGCGCTGAGAAAATCGCCTCCAGTTTGGTCAGCTTGTTGTGTTCATGATAACTGGTCAGCGGCGTGCTGATCTCAAAGTGCTGGAGCAGAATGCGCGTAGTGCGGGTATCCTCCGCCGCAATTAACGCCACTTCGCGCAGGATGCGCAGCGCTCGCAGCGTGATATCTTCTAAGTTTCCGATTGGCGTCGGGACAATATACAGCGTACCCACAGAGCTTTTTCCTTGTACAGTACGATTAAAAAGTGATGAATTTATCACACGGATAGAGGCCTTTGCAGTAAGATGACATCCAGCATTACAGGTTGTAATTTCAAGCAAATCCATATCGTCGTGTTGATGTAAAAGGATAACACAGAATGAGTGATGCCAAGGGCATTGAATTCTCTTTGTTTGCCCCCTATAACGAGCAGGTTTCGTTGATTGGGGACTGGAATAACTGGGAAGCCGTCCCCATGCAGAAGGATGATCGTGGTTACTGGCGGGTGTCTGTGCCACTGGATGATGGCAATTACCAGTATAAATTTATGGTGAAATCGCTCAGCTATTTCATGTCTGGGGAAACCGTCGCGGTTTTTGATCCCTATGCTCAGCATATCACGCTGGATGCGGACGAAAATTCGACGCTGATTGTCAAAAATGGGGCGCGTAAAGTCGCCAGTTACGACTGGCAACATGATGATAAGCCCCTGCCACAAAACGAAGACCTGATTATCTACGAGCTGCATGTCGGTGATTTTAGCGGTGGCCCGGGGGATGAACCCGGTGGCAAGAAGCGCAAAGGCCGCTTCGTGGATGTGATTGACAAGCTGGATTATCTGGCCGAATTAGGCATTAATGCTATTGAGCTGATGCCTTGCAAAGAATTTCCCGGTGAGCGCTCCTGGGGCTATAACGTGCGCAGTCTGTTTGCCATCGAAAATAGTTATGGTACTCCTGAAGACCTGTGCCGTTTGGTTGATGAAGCGCATGGACATGGCATTCGTATCATTATGGATGCGGTTTATAACCACAGCGACTCTGATGCACCCCTCACCAAAATTGATTTTGAATACTGGTATTACAAGGATGACCCCAATCCGCCAGAGTTACGCTGGGGCCCTCGCTTCGACTATCAGCATTATGATGAAAATCTGGATGTGTGGCCTGCCCGTCAGTATGTCAATGATTCGGTCATGTTCTGGATTGATACCTTTCACATTGACGGCATCCGTTTTGATGCGACTGCCGCCATTAACAATTATGATTTTCTGCACTGGTTGAGCGACCAGATTGCCCAGAAGATCAATGGCATTAAACCGTTTTATACCATCGCAGAGCAAGTCCCCCAGGACCCGACGATTACCGGTACAAATGGCCCACTGGATGCCGCCTGGCATGAGCATTATATGCAGCAGGTTATGGCGACTGTTTTGGGTAAAAGCAATCTGGGACGTGAGCCTTATGATCTCGATGGCCTCATGAATGTCATTGACCCCACCCGCGATGGTTTTGGCGGGGCTTTCAATGTCGTGAATTATCTCAATAATCACGATCAGGATCGCCTCATGTGGCAGTTAGGTGATAAAGCCCAGACTTTCGATGAAGCCGCTTTTCGCCGCAACAAACTTGGCGCGGCGCTGCTGCTGACTTCTCCCGGTGTGCCGATGTTATGGATGGGTGAAGAATTTGCCGAAAGCGCCCCCAAGACCATTGAGTATCAACCGCTGGATTGGGCATTGCTCCAAAATCAATCGAATTCCGACCTTAAGAATTACTATGCCGGCTTGATTTACCTGCGCAAAACGACCCAGGCGCTTCAGGGGGATTCCATTGAATTTATCCTGGAAGATGCTGAGCGCGGTTTGTTCGGCTTTAAGCGCTGGGATAATGGTGGTGGTGTGGTCGTCATCGTGGCGAATCTGTATGATCGCTATGCCGGGGATTTCACCATTGCAAATAATGGGCTTGAAGATGGCACATGGCATGAGTACACTGATAATTACGATACGCAGGTGAACGGCGGGGTACTGCGCGACTCACTGGCTGAAAGTGCAGTTAAAATCTTTATCAAGGCGTAAGGCTCTGTTTTCAAAGTCATAGAAAGGCTGGTTATGCGGGAGATTGGTATTGTCAGGCTGGTTCAGATCCAGCAGTCCTCACTTAAGGCAGGCGAGAAACCGCAGCAGCGTTATGATCCAACGCCTTTACTGGTGGTCGATGAAGTGGAAATCGCGCCGGAAGGGGTGGTTGGCTTGACTGTCGATGGTGGGCGATTCATTGATGTTCATAATGAACGTCACCCTGAATCCAAGAACAACCGTTATAACGCCATCTCTGTGGGTTTTACCAGCCACTACACCTTTATTCAGGAAAGGTTTGGCGATCATCTGCCCGTAGGCATCGCCGGGGAAAACATCATTGTGGACAGTGGCACCCAGTACACCCTGGCAGACCTGGGTCAGAAACTGGTGTTCAAAAATCCCTCCACCGGCATGATGACTACTCTGCAAAACCTGAGAGTAGCCGCACCCTGTGAGCCGTTCAGCCGCTTTGTGTTGGATCAGGCGGATGTCCCACCCCAGCAGATGAAAGCGACGCTCCAGGCTCTGCACGACGGCATACGCGGTTTTTATGCCACTGCCGCGGATATCGGCACGATCTCGGCTGGCGATCAGGTTTTTGTCGTCGATTAAGTGATAAAGCAACAGGGCGTACTTTATTTAGTACGCCCTGTGTAACATGCTTTATATTTTAGACTGACGCTCAGACGTAATAGATCTCGTCCTCATCGTCATCATCATTTTTGCGCTTCTCATCGTTTTTATACTTTTCGGGATAGTCACCCCAGGGCATACTCCCGCGATGGTCAGACTGCCAGTGTC
>JBBSQD010000168.1:0-13814 GCA_038258185.1 Aggregatilineales bacterium
AAAGGCTTTCATGCCGTGTGTATCGGTACCATCAAACCCGAACATGATCCGCAAAATGAAGTTGAAACCCCAGGTAATCAGGCGGCGGTTAAAAGGCCGCTGATCATGTGACTCCGCGTGGCGTTTGGACGCGATGACCATATCGTAGCGGTTGAGTAGGGTATGCGCCTTGAACAGAAAGTCCATGTCCCACAGGTCAGCATTAAACACCACGATGCGCTCACCCCGGCTGTGAAGAATCCCACGCCGGATAGCCGCACCGTAACTGGCCTCGGTGCTGGTGAGCACGACGACCTGTGGGCAACCGGTCGCAATCTGACGGGCAAGCGGTAGAGTCTGGTCGCTGCTGCCGTTTTCACACAGGATAATTTCATAATCTTCACCGAATCCAGCCATACCCGCGCTGATGCCGGAGATTAATCCTTCCAGCAGCACTTCCTCGTTATGGATCGGTATAACAATCGAAAGCAAGTTGTTTCCCCTCTGGCTCACTGATGAGCATTGATGGGCGAATATTCCGCCCTAATCTACCTCAAATCGACCAATAAAGGCAGATTTGATTTTGCTGACAGGCAATATTGGGGGCGACCTAAACGGTTTCCTCCGTCTTGATCGTTCAAAATTGTCCCGGTTAATGTTAGCATTGCCTGTGCGGTAAAAGTGTTGTGATCAAATAAAGATTGTGCGGAGTGCACTTGGAAACTTCAAAATTGCGGGAATGGCTGCTGGCGATAGGCACGGTGTTTATTTTCTGGGCGCTGCTGGTGGTCGGCATCTGGTGGATGCACATGCACCCGGACGAGCAGTTGGCTTACTTCTTTACGCGCAAGGATCTGCCGTTTCTGTGGTGGTATCTGGCGACGCAGGATACGCATCCGCCATTGTGGTTTACCTCGTTTTATATCATGCGCGTATTTTTCGGCAACAGTGAATTTGTCGCGCGGTTTTACTCCGCGTTGCTGAGTATGCTCACACTGGCGCTGGTTTATCGGCTGGGCAAACGCTGGTTCGGATTAGCGCGTTTTGGTCTGTTTATTGTGGTGGTGCTAGGCGTAAATGCTTTCTTCTTCTATCACGCGCTGGAAATGCGCCCTTACGCCTTGATTATGCTGCTGGCAACGCTGTGCATGTGGTTGTATCAACGCTGGCTGGATCGGCAAACGTGGCGGTCGGCACTGCTGTATGGCGCGAGTGTCGCCAGCCTGTTATATGTGCATTATTTTCTGCTGGTGCTGGTGCTGACGCAGGTGATTTATTTTCTGGTTTCGGGGCGTTTGTCGTGGCGCATGCTGCGGCAGGGCATTGGGGCGGGGCTGGTCGCCTTTGTGATCTGGCTGCCGTGGCTGCCCTCGGCGGTTAATCAGATCGCGAATCTGCGCAGCGCGGAGTTGATCGGCGGCAATGAGCGTGGGGTGATCGGCGCGGGTACGACTACGGTTGTCACCTCGCTGGATGCGGCGCTGGAACTGGCTCAGACCGCGACCAATGGTTTGTTGCTATTGTATCTGCATGTTTTTGTGATCGGCCTTGTGCTATTGTGGCGGCGGCAGCAATATCGGCTGGCGCTGGCGTGGGCTATCGGCGCGCCAGCTTTATCTTTTCTGCTGAATACGACCATCGCGGTCTATACGCCGCGTTATGTGCTGTATATGGTGATCGGGGTGGCGGTGGTGATCGGCGCCAGTCTGGCAGCGCTACCAGTTGGACGCTGGCGCTGGCTGGTGCTGCTGGCTGTCGCGCTCATCAGCCTGAGTGCGCTGCCCGGTCAATTACCCGTGCGCGCCCCGCTGCGCGATCTGCTGCAACAGGTGGCACGGGAAGCGCAGCCCGATGATGTGATCCTGTTTGACATGGGCGGCAGTTATTCGCGCTTTTTAGACTGGCATGCACAGCTTTATATGCGCCAACTGCGCCGTAACCGGGTCGAAAGTGTGGATGAAGCATTAGAATATCCGCGTGTCTGGTTTGCAACCAATGACCTGTATAACCCGGATGTGCAGGCGAATTTCCAGACCATTGAGGAAACCCGCCCGCTTCAGCGGGTGATTGGTGAGTGTAGCCCGCGCTGGTGTTTCGTCATTCAACTGCTGGAAGCACCCGCCGAGAGTGCGCTTAATCCGTAAGATCACACTCAATATAACTCTGAGTGTTTGTGCATTCTGTCTGAGTATTCGTTAAATTGGCTTTAGTTGGGCTGGACAAGTTAAGTTACCATAATCTGAATAAGGACTTAATAATGAAAAATTTAATGGTCAGGACTTTGCATGGCTTCTGAATTTGTCGCAAAAACGACGCTTAAAACCAACCACTCCAACCCGATGCGTTTTATCCTCTCGCATATCTGGCGGCATCGTTTTTTTGCCCTCACGCTGGTGGTAGGCGCTTTTTTTAACGCAGCGCTGGCCGCACTTGTGCCCGGTCTGATTGGGCAGATTTTTAATCTGATTATCGATCAGGGTGATCTGACGCTGGCCGCAACTTTATGTTTCATGATCTTTGTCTCGCAGGCGGTGCGGGCGGTGGTGCAGTTCATGCGCAATATCAGCTCGGAAATTTACGCCCAGCGTATCGAGCGTGATGTGCGTGATGAGTTATACGCCAGCCTGCTGGGCAAGAGCATGTCGTTCCATGATATGGAGCCGGTTGGCGAGATCATGGCGCGGGTGACCAATGATGTGCGTGAGCTGAACCTGATGATGACGCCGGGGGTGAATCTGCTGGTGGGGTCGACTATGTTCCTGATGATGCCGGTGTTATTTGCGCCCTTCATCTACCCCGATCTCATTCTGGTGCCGCTGATCTTTGTCATTCTTCAGATCATTATTGAATATCGCTTTGTCGCGCGGCTGCATCCCATCGCCCAGGAAGTCCGTTCCAGCTTTGGCCTGATGAACGCGCGCCTGGCCGAGTCGCTGGATGGCTTGCAAGTGGTTAAAGGCGCGGCGCAGGAAGATCAGGAAGTCAAGAAATTTGATGAACTGGCCGATCAGGTGCGTGACCGTTTTATCCAGCAGGGCGAACTGGAAGCGCGTTATCTGGCGAACCTCACCTTTCCGTTAGCCATTGCTGCGGCCTTAGTCCATGCGATTTATCTGTTTCAGCTTGGGTTGATCAATACCGGCGACATTGTGTCATTTGTCAGCCTGCTGTATCTGTTCGGATTTCCGGTATTTTCCACGTTATTCGCACTGCCGCGTATCGCGCTTGGTTATGCCAGCGCCGGACGCATCCTGAGCATTATCAATGTCGAAACCGATCTTAGTCAGAATGAGCGCGGACACAGCGCCAGGATTACGGGCGAGATTCAATTTGATCATGTCAGTTTTGGCTACAAAGCGGATAAAGAAGCGCTGCATGATCTGTCGTTTACCATCAAGCCGGGGCAGACTGTGGCGATTGTCGGTCAGACGGGTAGCGGTAAAACGACCGTGACTAAGCTGATTAACCGCATCTATGACACGACATCCGGCAGGGTGCTGGTGGACGGCGTGGATGTGCGCGACTGGAATATGGCTTCGCTGCGCTCCCAGATCAGCATTATCGAGCAGGACATCTTTCTGTTCAGCCGTTCGATTGCCGACAATATCAGTTTTGCCCATGAGGATGCCACGCGCGAACAGGTTGAGGAATCCGCGCGTAAGGCGCAGGCGCATGAATTTATCTCCGGCTTTCCAGACGGGTATGACACCGTGATCGGCCAGCGTGGCGTGACCTTAAGTGGTGGTCAGCGCCAGCGGCTGGCGATTGCGCGCGCCTTCGAAACCAATCCGCCGATTCTGATTCTGGATGACAGCACCAGCGCGATTGACAGCGCCACCGAAGACATGATTCAGAAGGCCATCTGGGCGGCGTCGGAAGGGCGCACGACGATTCTCATTACCCACCGTTTATCGCAGATCCGCTGGGCAGACCATATCGTGGTGCTGCGTCAGGGGCGCGTGGCGGCGCAGGGTACACATGAAGACCTGTTAAAGTCGTCGGAGTCTTACCGGCGCATTTTTGCCCGCTACGAAGGCGGTAAATCCTCCGAAGAAAAAATCACTGCGGATGACGCAGTCAACTAGCTGAAGCACGAGGTCGAAAACTATGGGCATGGCAATGATGCGTGGGCTGGAGGGTGATAAATATGACCGCCAGTACGATGATAAATATCTGATCAAACGGATTATCAGTTATTTTGCGAAGTACCGTTTACAGGGCTTGCTGATTTTTGTGGGATTTATCGTGCTGGCTGTAGTGGCCGCTTTACGGCCCGTGCTGGTATCGGTAGGGGTGTCGGCATTGGCCGAACCCGATGGCAATAACACCCTCCAGTTAATTATTGTGGTGCTGGTCATCGCCGCGATTCTGGAATTTACCATGAACTGGATTCGCCGCCGTTATCTCAGCCGCGTGCTGGGGCATGTCGTGGCGCAGATGCGTAAGGATGCCTTTGCCGCAGCCGTCGCGCGTGATCTAGCATTTTACGATGAGAACAAATCCGGCAAAATCGTCAGCCGCATTACCGGGGACACACAGGAATTCGGCGATGTCATTCTGGTCAGCAGTGATGTCATCAGCCAGTTTATTCAGGTGTTTATTATTCTGGCGGTAATGATTAACCAGTCCATCACACTGACGCTGGTGCTGTTGGCGACCACACCGATGGTCATCATCGCCGGCCTGACTTTCCGGCGGATGGCCCGCTATGTTACGCGCCAGGGTTCGCGGGCGATGGCGAATGTCAATGACATCATTCAGGAAAGTGTGACCGGCATCAGCGTGGCGAAGAACTTCCGCAAAGAGGCCATGATTTACGATGAATTTGTGGCCGTTAATACCCAGTCCTATAACATCAATCTGCGCCGTGGCTTTGTGCTGGCGCTGATCTTCCCGACTTTAAGCATTTTGTCCGGCATCGCTACAGCGATTGTCGTCTATGTCGGTGCGACACTGGCCGTGGTCGGCACGATCAGCATCGGCGCGTGGTTTCTGTTTGTGCAGGGTGTGGATCGTTTCTGGTTCCCGTTTACTAATCTGGCCGCCTTCTGGAGCCAGTTTCAGGCAGGTCTGAGCGCGACCGAGCGTATTTTCGCGCTGATCGACGCGGACAATACCATCGTCCAGAATGATGACCAGCAGGCCGCAAAATTAAAAGGGCATATTGTTTTTGATGATGTCAATTTTGGTTACAAAGCCGATGAACTGGTACTGAAACACTTCAATCTGGAAATTCAACCGGGTGAGAGTATCGCCTTTGTGGGGCATACCGGCGCGGGGAAAAGCACCATCGCCAAACTCATCACACGTTTCTATGAATTTCAGGAAGGCACCATCTTGGTGGATGGTCAGGACATCCGCTCGTTTAATCTGCAATCGTATCGCAGTCAGTTAGGTATTGTCCCGCAGGCGCCGTTCCTGTTCAGCGGCACGATCATCGAGAATATCCGCTACAGCAAGCCGGAAGCCACCGACGCTGAAATTGAGGAAATCGCGTTCAGTATCGGCGGCGGTGAATGGCTGGAAACCTTGCCCGACGGCCTGTACAGTGATGTCGGGGAGCGTGGCGCACGCTTAAGCATGGGGCAGCGTCAGTTGGTGAGTCTGCTGCGGGTGTTATTGCAAAAACCAGCCATCTTTATTCTGGACGAAGCGACGGCCAGTATTGACCCCTTCACCGAAACGCAGATTCAGGAAGCGCTGGATATGATTCTGTCGCAGTCGAGTTCGATTCTGATCGCGCATCGGCTGAGCACCGTCCGCAGTGCTGACCGCATTATTGTGCTGCGCGGTGGCGAGATTATCGAAGAAGGCAGTCACGAATCGCTGATGGAGCAGGGTGGGCATTATGCCGAATTGTACAACACCTATTTCCGTCATCAATCGCTGGACTATATCGAGAATTCGCGTAATCTGCTGAAGGAACAGGCACCGGGGGATTAAAATTCTATGTCTGAATTACTTGCATCAGTCAATCTGACGCTGTTTATTCCTGCGGCCCTCGTGTTGATTCTGACACCGGGGCCGGTGGTGCTGTATATCATCGCGCGCAGTGTCAATCAGGGACATAAAGCCGGGCTGGTCTCTGTGGTGGGATTGGAAATTGGCAACTTTTGCCATGTGATTGCCGCAGCTTTGGGGCTGACCGCGATTATGCTGTCATCGGCGCTGTTGTTCGATCTGGTGAAATATCTTGGCGCGGCTTATCTCATTTATCTGGGTATTCAGAAGCTGCGCTCCAAAGCTGAAATTGTCGACCAGACGGTGAAGCGCGACTCGTTGCGGCGCATCTTTTTGCAGGGCATTGTTGTCGCGGTGCTGAACCCGAAAACCGCGATCTTTTTCTTCGCCTTTTTCCCTCAGTTTATCGACACCAGCCGCGCCAACATCACCGCCCAAATTCTGTTTCTGGGCATTATCCTCCTGATTATGGCGACCATCTCCGACTCGATCTGGGCGCTGACCACCGGCACCGCCGGACGCTGGTTGCGGGGTAATCTGCGCTATCTGCGTTTCGAGCGGTACATCACCGGCGTGATTTATATCGGCCTGGGGATCACCGCAGCGCTGGCGGGTGGCAATAACCGCAAATAGCGATCATGCTGAACCGGTGAAAAATGAATCCCGCTTTAGGGCGTGAAGCCAGCGGGATTCCAATAATTTCCGGTCATGACTAGTAAAGACAGCATAGTCACAGAATCTTCATAATAATCTTCGCGTGTGGCATAGACCGCATCATAAATGGCATTCAGCCAGGTCTGCTGGTCTGGCACCGTCATGGCGGCAACCCCTAATGGCGCTACAAAAAAGCTCGTAAAATAATCGCCAATGGGGTCTCCGGTTAAGGTGTAACCCGCTTTGATCTGGGCTGGATTTCCATTAGCGGCTGTTTCGATCCAGCGTGAAATGCGCTGCACCTGTTCCATTGAAACCGGATCATTGTTGACCAGTGCATCGGTGCCGATGCGCCACGGGACACGACCCGCGTTATAAGAATAACTGCCGTCGTTATCGCCCTCAAGAAAATTTTTGGTGGCAGGCTGTGGGCTGTAGCTGCTAGCATCTTCAGGTGTACTGAAATCCGGCAATAGGCCGGTTATGGGGCTGTACTGAGTCTGTAAATGGGTGATCGCATTTTGTGTATTTTCGATGACTGAATCCCAGCGGTCTTCTTGGGTTGCAAGGCTAAAAGCCCGAAAGTGCGCTGGCATATAATCGGATGGACGGAAGGTGTACTGATTGTATTGCTCCCCATTTGGATCAACCCAATCCCCCAGCAGCGGCAGTTGACTGGCTTCGCCAATGGTGGAGTCTAAAATCCCGGTGATGACATTTTCTGCTTCCTGTAAATAATTGATACGGCCATCACTTCCCCATTGACTATCGGCCAGCAAAAGCCCGTAGGCGATATCGGCATCCCCATCAAATGCGCTGGCTTCCGGGGCGCTATCACCGATGATGCGCCAACTCATCAGGCGCGGATCAATACTGCTGGGATGGGCTTTCACAAATTCCCATAAACCATCAAAAATCAGCTGCGCCTCAGAGTCATACCCGGCCATATAGGCGACAATCACCATGCCGTAGCCCTGACCTTCGGACACAGTTTGATCGGGATTAGTGGTTCCAAATGATACGCGATAAAGCGGTAATGCGTCGGATGTAATGCCTGCCGCGACCAAATACTGATCTTTCCAGTAGTCATAAAAGGCGCGGACATCATCATCCTGCTGTTCCTGTGTGCGATGATTCGGGCGAATGGTATCGGGTGCATACTGGACGTGCTGGGGAAAGGGATGATTGGGAATTGCGGGGGATTGGGCAGTGATTTTTATGGGCATAAGTAAAACAATTGCAGACGATAAAAACACCAGCCACCACTTTGATTTCATGATTAGCTCCTGACAATGCGAATAGTGGATAAAAAATGGGATAAGCTTACGATGACTCTACTCGAACTAGTCTGTGCTGTCGATGACTCCTGAGTCATTATACGCCCTATGAATTATCGTCAGACGGACGGCAAAAATGCCGTCCCTACATAGAAAACTCGACCGCAACGATATGCGATTACTCGCATCCATTTGAAACCTCATTGAATAATCCCACCAGGGCAGGCACAATAAGCCCACATAAATTAATGTGTTAGGAGAAGACATGACGAAAAAAGTTTTCGTCAGTGGATGCTTTGATATGCTGCACAGCGGCCATGTGGCTTTTCTGGAACAGGCCGCGACCTATGGTGATTTATATGTCGCGCTGGGTTCTGATGCGACCGTCTATGATTTGAAAGGCCGCACCCCCGTCAACAGTGAGCAGGAGCGCCAGTATATGGTGCAATCGCTGGCGTGTGTGACCCAGGCGCTGATTTCCAGCGGGTCGGGTATGCTCGATTTTGAGCATGAACTGCGCCAGATGATGCCGGACAAGTTCGTCGTGAATGAAGATGGCAACATCCCGCAAAAAGAGGGGCTGTGTGCTGCGTTAGGTATCGAGTATGTAGTCTTGCAGCGTGACCCGCATGAGGGTTTGCCGCCCCGTTCGACGACGGCGCTGCGCTCGGTTGACCAGATGCCGTATCGCATTGATCTGGCGGGTGGCTGGCTCGATCAGCCGTTTGTCTCTGAACTGTATCCCGGCCCGGTGCTGACGATTTCGCTGGAACCGACGATTGCCTTTAATGAGCGCAGCGGCATGGCGACCAGCACGCGTAATAAAGCACTCGATCTGTGGGGCCCAAAATTACCCCCCGGTGACCCGGAAAAGCTGGCGAAAATTCTGTTCGCTTATGACAATCCGCCGGGGACAACTGAAATATCCGGCTCGCAGGATACGATTGGCATTGTTTATCCCGGTCTGGCAAAGGCGCAGTATGAAGGACAATACTGGCCTTCACAGATTGATCGGGTTGGGGATGAACTGACGCTGCAATTTGTCGAAAAGCTGCTGTATCTGATTCCGCTGGGGCCACGGGATAACACCTATAATCCGCTGACTGTGCGCAATATCACCCGCGAAGGTGCAAAAGCGCTGGCAGTGGCGGCGGAACAGTGCTGGCAGGCGATTCTGGCGCAGAACCCGCGTGATTTTGGCCGCTCGATGCGTGAAGCCTTTGACGCCCAGATCAGCATGTTCCCCAATATGATGAATGATCTCGTGCATGAACTGATTGACCGCTACAAAAATGTCGCGCACGGCTGGAAGCTCTCCGGCGCAGGTGGTGGCGGTTATCTGATTCTCGTCTCCGAACAGCCGATAGAGAAAGCCGTGCGCGTGCATATCCGCCGCGAAATGGACTAAAGCTTTGTGTAAAAAGGGGTGATTATGTCAGTCACCCCTGTTGGTTTTATTCCAGTTCCACCGCCAGTGCGACTCCTTCAGCACCACCCAGACACAGCGCCGTGAGTCCACGCTTGAGGCCGCGATCCTGCAAATTGTGGATCAGGGTGATGAGGACGCGTGCGCCACTGGCTCCCAGTGGATGTCCCAGCGCGATTGCGCCCCCGTTGACATTCACCTTTTCTAGCGGCACGCGATAGCCTTCGCGCTCCAACCCCTTCAGGTCAGCCAGCACCTGCGCCGCGAAAGCCTCATTAATCTCGAACAGATCGACATCATCCACTGTCCAGCCCGCCCGTTCCAGCGCGATGGGAATGGCCTTGACCGGCGCGTAGAAAATCCAGGCGGGTTCGACGGCGGCCTGCCCATAACCGACGATGCGTGCTGCCGGGGCATGACCGTGTTTTTCAGCATATTCGCGACTGCTGACCACTAATGCCGCCGCGCCATCATTCATGCCGGGGGCGTTGCCAGCGGTGACACTTCCGTCCTGCTCAAAAGCGGGTTTGAGTGCCGCCAGTGCTTCCAGACTGGTGTCGGGGCGAATGCCTTCGTCCGCATCTATGATGATTGAGCCTTTGCGTGTTTTGACGGTGACGGGCGCAATCTCGGCTTTGAACTTGCCGTCACGGGTGGCCTGTGCCGCGAGTTGATGACTGCGCAGGGCGAAGGCATCCATTTCCTCGCGGGTGATTTCGAGCTGGCGTCCGATAAATTCAGCCGCGCTGCCCATGCCCCAATCACATAAGGCGCACCACAGCCCATCGGCTTGTAACGAGTCACGCACCTGCACATGGCCGTATTTATTGCCTTGCCGAATCGAGTCGTTGAGATAGGGGGCGCGGCTCATACTCTCCACACCACCACTGATGAACAGGTCGCCATCGTCGGCTTTAATCAGGCTGGCGGCGAGCATGACACTTTTCAGGCCGCTGCCGCAGACTTTATTGATGGCCACGCCGCCCACACGGTCGGGGATGCCTGCGCCGATGCTGACCTGACGCGGCAGGGCTTGCCCCACGCCAGCGCTGACCACATTGCCTAAAATTACTTCGTTCACATCCGCGCTGTTGATGCCGCTGCGCTCT
This sequence comes from Aggregatilineales bacterium, assembly GCA_038258185.1. Lineage (GTDB taxonomy): Bacteria > Chloroflexota > Anaerolineae > Aggregatilineales > Phototrophicaceae > JAIOHN01. The sequence goes on from JBBSQD010000168.1 coordinate 10,407, forward strand.
ACAGCAGCGCGTACCGCCACCTGCCCGATTTCAGCGGCGGTTAGTGAGGAAAGTCCGCCTAAAAATTTACCCTGTGGCGTGCGGGCACTGCCCAGAATAACAGCTTCGCGTAAATGTTTGTGATTATTTGCCATAAGACGACCTTTATTTTTATCAGTATTCAACCATAAAGATTAGTACGTGGCAAAGGCTGCGTAAGTTTTCAAAGTTTCAGGCAGGATAATCGGAAAATTCTTCGTTGTGGTCAGGTGGCGGAGGAGCCTTCGCCGTAATGTTTGTTCCAGATGCTGGTGAGCTGCTGGTGGGTATTTTCCAGCGTGTCGGGGATGATACGCGTATCGCCGACAGCGGTCATGAAGTTGGCGTCTCCATGCCAGCGCGGGACGACATGAAAATGATAATGTTCCGCGACTCCCGCCCCGGCAGCGGCGCCGATATTGGCACCCAGGTTAAAAGCCGGTGGATTATGCAGGTCACGCAGGATGCGCATGGATTGATTAACGGCGACCATCACCTCAGTCAGCACTTCGGTGGTCAGGTCTTCCGGGCTGCTGACATGCTCGTAAGGGACAACCATCAGATGGCCGTTGCTGTAGGGGTAACGATTGAGCGTGATGTAGACATGCTCTAAACGGGTGACGATATGCTCCACCGCGTCATCGGCATTGATTTTGTTGCAGAAGATGCAGCCTGCAATCGGCTTTTTTTCGCCTTTAATATACGCCATACGCCAGGGAGTCCAGAGATATTTCGTCGGCATTGCAATCACCCATCGTTGAAGTCGAACCCTGTAAATTATAGAAGCCTTGCCAGACCGACACAAGTAAGGATACGTGATTCGCGAAGCATGGTAAAATGACCCCTTTACCTCTACGCGGTAAGGTGCCTAATGGAACTCTCGCAAACACGCTTGGATAAGATGCTCGCTCCGCGGGAGGTGCGTTTTTATCAACAGGTAGACAGCACCTATGATCTGGCGCTGGTATGGCTGCGCGATGGTGCGGCGGCGGGGTCGCTGCTGCTGGCGGATGAGCTGTTAAAGGGGCGCGGGCGAAAAGGCCGCACCTGGCACACACCGCCGGGGGTCGCGCTGGCATTATCCGTGATTTTGCACCCGCCGCAATCGGCGCTGCATCAGATGAGTATGCTGGGCGCGTTGGTCATCAGCGAGCTGGCGGAAAACCTGGGCGTGACGGACGTGGCGATCAAGTGGCCCAATGATGTGCAGATCAACGGGCGCAAAGTGTCCGGTGTGATGCCGGAAATCGCCTGGGACGGAACCGAACTGGTGGGGGTGGTGCTGGGCATGGGCGTGAATGTCCGCGTGGATTTTACCGGCACAGATGTGGCCGACACGGCGACCAGCCTGGAAACCGTGTTAGGGCAGCCGTTAGACCGGGCGGAACTGGTGGCCTATTTAATGCAGCGCGTCGATTACTGGTCGGCACGGCTGGGGTCGGTGGCGCTGCTGGATGCCTGGAAACACCGCCTGAATACCGTGGGGCGGGTAGTCACGGTTACGGGTGAGCAGGGGATTATCAGCGGCGAGGCGCAGGCGGTCGACACCAATGGCGCTTTATTGGTACGCGATCATGATGGAATTATCCACCGGGTTATGGCCGGGGATATTGCTCTGGGTTAAATGAGGTTAGCGATTTATGGGCATTAAGTTTGATTGGGAGATTGAGGCGGAAGAACCGCAGATTTATGATGCCGGGGAAGACCCGGACAGCCGACGGCAGCGGCGACGGGCGCGCTGGTGGCTGTTCCTGCTGATTTTCGGCCTGTTAGCCGTTTTCGGCCTGATAATTCTTGGCATTACGCTGCGGTTGCGGGCGGTGGATGAGCAGCTTGAAGATGTGCTGCTGGATGTGGTGGACGCGGAAGTCGCGGCCTTACGCATCGGTGACCAGACTAGCTTCCTCAATGCCCAGCGCAGTGCTACGGCGGACTGGCTGGAAATGCAGCGGCTGAACTTCAACAATTACCAGACGATCAAAGCCGCGCAGGATGTGCAGTTGACCGGGCGCGTGGTGGACAGCACGATTGAGGATACGCGTGGACGGGTGATTGTCGAAGAAATTATCGACGGGGTGCCGTATGCGCGGGTGTGGTTTTACTGGCGCTATGAAGATGGCTGGCGGCATGTCCCGCCGGATTACACCTTCTGGGGCGAAAGTGCCACGCTCGATGGTGAGGGTTACAGTATAGAGTATCAGGCGGTAGATGCACTGGTCGCCAAAGATGTCGGCGCGAAGCTGGAAAACTGGCTGACATTCGGCTGCTCAGTGCTGACCTGTACGGATTTGCCAGAAATCACAGTCGAGATTATCCCTGATCAGGCGGTGGCGGTGGGCTGGTCAGCCGAGGATGAATGGCGTTTGCAAATGCCATCGCCGTTTACGCGGCAGGCGCGTCTGGATCATCCGTTTGATCTCGGCCTGCAATTGCAGACGGCCAATCTCATCGCTGAGCGCATCGTGGGTCAGGCCACGGCTAATCAGCCGGAATATCCGGCGGACGCGTATTACCTGCGCTCGGCGGTGGTGTCGTGGCTGGTGGGACGCTTCGCGCAGGTTGATACCAATTCGTTTCTGATTGCCAGCATGGCGCAGAATTATGGCGACGAAACCGTCGGGCGCTTGTTAACTTCGCTGCCGCCGAATGGCTCCACCGCGGTGATTAACACCGTTTTGGGAACCCCTTCGCTGGATCAGGCGAATCTCGATTGGCGCGATTTCTTCACGTGGCGCTTGGTGCTGGAAAATGAATTGATCGCGCGCCAGGATGAAGCCAATTTCCTGCGCCTGTACGATGATGCCGATCTGAACGTGGCTTATCAGCGTTATGCCCAGGGCGTAAGCGGAGTCTCGCGCGTGGTGACTTCGGTCATGCCGGAAAACACGACTGATGGCAGCACCGTCCTCCGTGCGATTGTGCAGGTGGGTGGCGCTGAAAACGGCCAGCAGGAAGCGGTCTTATTCCGGCTGGTGGATGGCCTTTGGCGGCGCCTAAATTGACGGAAAATGCCTTGTCGGCTATGCTACAAGGAAGATATGAAATGGCATTTTGACCCCCTCCGTCCCTGCGGGACACCTCCCCCGAATTCGGGGGAGGCCGGGTGGGGGTTTTGACCTATACCCAATATATGAATTCAAACGCGTGAACAAAAAGGAGCAGCCGAAATGCTGGATGATCTGCGTAAAGGCACGATGGATGATGATTTTGACGATGCCGATGATGACGGTGCGGATTTTGTCATTGTCGAAGGCGATGATGAAGTCTCGAAACGGTTGTTCCTGGGCATGACCGCCGTGGAGCGGATGTTCCTGTCGATTTTCCTGTTTATGAATGTGGTGGTGCTGGGGCTGGCGTTTCTGGTGGTGACCGGACGCATCGTGTTTTAGG
>JBBSQD010000169.1:0-13729 GCA_038258185.1 Aggregatilineales bacterium
CCCACACGGAGCGTACATTCGCAATAGATCTGCGTCGTCGTTTTCAGTCGGCAACAGTCGCGCCAATGCGATCAGCAGCAGACCAGCACCGATCATACTGCCCAGCAGCAGGGGTAAAGTGTTGTCCTGTTGCATAAGCGTCAACAGGTTGGCATACCGCGCGGGGAAATTCAGCGCGGCAATCAACTCGCTGATCAAGCGTGCCAGCAAACCGCCTTCATCCGGCGCAAGGCCAGACCACGGCGCAAACACGAATAAGACCAGCACAGCGATTATCCCGCCTGTGATGATCAGAGGAAGGGTATCGCGCAGCGCCAGAAGGGTGCGCTTGCGCAGGTTTTCGGTGTCACGGGCCAGCCAGCCCAACGCAAAATTGACCGCAATCCACGGCAGACCTGCTTCATAGATCAGCACGGAGACAACATACAATCCGATTGAAAGCGCGTACCATAACCAGAACGGTGACTTTCCGCGTAACGCCAGCAGATAGCAATAGGAGGAGGCCAGCAGCAGCGTCAGGGTTGGCTCGATAAACCAGTTGATCTGCTGGTAAAGTTCCGCCACACGGATCAGCGAAAACATCAGCGCGAGGCCAGCACACAGCGCGAATAATCGTTGGCGCGTGAGCTGATAAATCACCCCGGTCAGAAACACACCCTGAAACACCCGGCTGATGAGCATCAGTGCGTTGTAAGGGGCGTTGTTCTCCCCGAAAATGCTCATACCGGCTGCGACCACTGGCCCCGCCAGAATATGGCGTTGATTGACTGCAAACATCTGGTCGATCAATCCCTGCGGCCCGGAGTCCCGATACCATGTGCGGAAGATCAGCACATCAGTCTGTAACGGGCCATAATCGATTCCGCGCGCGAATAAAATCAGCAGCAGCGCCAGTCCAATGAGGGCGGTAATAAACAGCGGCGATTGTCGAAGACGCTCAGGCATTGGAACCTCGCTACAGGCAGGGAAAATGATAGCGCCAGCATAGCGCAAATTGAGGCTTTGTCTACGGCTTTTTCGCTAAAGGGCTAAACTTCAGCCGAGGAAGATAAGGTGTCACCGGCATCCACCTGTGCCTGATGCTGAATCATCCAGACGGGATCATGGGCATAAGTGGCGCTGACCCGCTCGGCAAAATTCAGGTCACGGTCACTGAGGGCGACATGCTCGATATTTGACCATTCCACGAGACCGGGCAGAGGCCGTTCGCGCTCGGTAGCGGCAAAAACAAATTCCAACAGATTGCGCGGTGCATCCTGCCACACGCCGACCCACTGAAAAGTGGGGTTTAAGCGGCACATCTGCCGGGTGAGTTCGCCCAATTCCTGCCAGGGTGCCTGCACGCCGGTACAGGTGACACGCGGCAAAACACGTCCGCGTTTACCGGGCAAAGTCACGACACGGCTGTGCGTCTCATCCCAGATCACCCCGCTGACGCGCACCTTAAATTGGGGATAGCGCGGTTCTGGTTGGCCGCGCAGCAGATTTTTGACCCAGCGCCAACCCAAACGCCGCTTGATGCGCCGCAGCTCACGGGCGGACATTTCCGTGATTTGCGGGTCAGGCCGCTGATCAGCCAATGCCGCGCTGACCCAATTGGGGTTGATCATTTTGGGCAGTTCGTCCGGCGCGAAATACTGGTTGGCGCTGGTTTCGTTGGTGTGCTGTTTCAGCTCACCGCCCAGCGGCCAGCCGCTAAACAACACATTCATGCGCTGCCAGCCTGCCCAGTAATACAGCCCAACCGGGCGCTCCACCTGAGCGATAATACCGCTTTCCTCGCGCACCTCACGGGCGGCACCCTGCGCCAGGGTTTCACCCGCGTCTAACCGACCACCGGGTAAATTCCAGACGTTCAGATCTTCACGTCGTGACAGCAGCACCTGCACCTGATCGTTAATGACTGCACAGGCGACCCCCAACCGCAGACTCATCGGCTTTCACCCCGCAAAAGTCGCGTGGAATGCGCCTGATGCTGCTCGATCAAAACTGGTAAATCCACGGTTTGCAATGCGCCATCGGCCACAATCACCCGGCCATGAATGACGGAATAATCCACGCGGGGCGGCAGACACAGTAACAGGGCGGCTACCGGGTCATGCAGTGCCCCGGCAAACTGGATCGCATCCAGCCGGAAAGCGACAAAATCCGCCGCCATGCCGGGAGCCAATGCGCCAATATCATCGCGTCCCAGCACACTCGCGCCGCCTAAAGTGGCTATTTCCAGCGCTTCACGGACGGGTAACGCTGCGGGGTTTTCGCTGACACGCTGCAACAGCATGGCTTGTCGCGCCTCGGCCAGCAGATGACCGCTGTCGTTGGAGGCGGTGCCATCGACTCCCAGCCCGACTTTGACACGTGCATCCAGCATTTTGCGCACTGGCGCGATTCCCGAAGCCAGCCGCATATTCGACGACGGACAATGACAGACTCCGGTGCCAGTACGGGCGAACAGATCAATTTCGGCATCATTGAGTTTGACGCAGTGCGCATGCCAGACATCCTGCCCGACCCAACCGACTGATTCGGCATATTCGCCGGGGCGCTGCTGGAAAACCTCGCGGCTGTAACTGATGTCCTTCTCGTTTTCGGCCAGATGCGTATGCAGATGCACGCCGTAACTACGGGCTAACTCCGCCGACGCGCGCATGAGATTTTGCGAGACGGTAAAAGGCGAACAGGGCGCGACTACCACCCGCAGCAGGGCATGACGGTTTGCATCGTGATATTGCTCGATGACACGCCGCGTGTCTTGCAGGATAAAACGCTCATCTTCGACAATCGAGTCGGGCGGTAATCCACCCTGACTTTCGCCAACGCTCATCGACCCCCGTGCAGCGTGAAAGCGCAACCCGATTTCCTGCGCGGCGCGGATTTCATCGTCAATGCGGCAGTCGTTGGGATAGAGATAGAGATGATCGCTGGAGGTAGTGCAGCCGGATAAAATCAGTTCGGCCATGGCGAGTTTGGCGGAGGTGTAAATCGCGTCTCCGGTCAGGTTTGACCAGATCGGATACAGGGTTTTGAGCCAGTCGAACAGTTCATGATCCTGGGCGATGCAGCGCGTCAGGCTCTGGAACATATGATGATGGGTGTTGATTAGTCCCGGAATCACGACATGATTCGCCAGATTCAGCACAACATCGGCGCTGGTCTGAGGCATCTCCTCAAGCGTGCCTACGGCTTCAATGACATGATCGCGCACGAAAATGGCCGCGTTTTTCAACTCGCGGCGTTGACCATCCATTGTCGCCAGCGTGTGAATATTTTTCGCCAGAAGCGTCGCCATAGAACCTCGTATTGGTATGGGTAATTAAGTATTTAACTTTAAATTCTTTTGGTACGGACACGGCATGCCGTGTCCGTACACCATATTCTGTTTTTCGGATAGGCTTTTAAATCTTTAGAGGATTTTAACGTGCGTGCGAAGTTTGGTAAAGCAAACCGGGATGCAACGGTGCATCCCGGCTGAGTGGAATATCAGTTGTGTTTAGCGGATCGGCACCGCGTCCTTGATGCTGACGATGACTTCATCCACGAGGCCGTATTCCTTGGCCTGCTCTGCGGTGAAGAAAATATCGCGGTCGGTGTCACGTTCGATGACTTCACGATCCTGCCCGGTATGGCGCACAAAAATATCGTTGATCTGATCTTTGAGCCGCTGGAACTCATCGACCATAATGCGCATTTCGGATACCTGCCCCTGTGTCCCGGCAGATGGCTGGTGCATGTGAATGGTGGCATGGGGCAATGCGTAACGCATCCCGGCGGTACCGCCGACGAGGACGACCGTGCCGAAACTGGCAGAACGTCCCACCGCAAACGTGCTGACTGGCGCTCTCACCTGCTGCATGGCATCGTAAATCGCCATGCCGGCGTAGACTTCGCCCCCCGGTGAATTAACATACAGGCGAATCGGCGTGGAGGAGTCGACGCTGTCCAGGAAAAGTAACTGCGCCATCACCAGATTGGCGGACTGCTCGTTGACCTGCGTGCCGAGCATCACAATGCGCTCTTTCAGCAGCAGGGAGTAAATATCATAGGCGCGTTCACCGCGTCCGTTTTGTTCGATCACCATCGGTATGACACTGCCGGTGATGAAGTTCGGCGGTTGCGGCTGGTTTTCGTCCAAGGTACTCCATATGCCTTTGTTGATCATGTTACGCCACCATCCTCCAGTTAAAAGCTTCGCTAACCATACTTCCGTAAATGTCCAACTGCATCCGAGGTTGTGACCAGATATCATCGTCGGCATTGTTTTCAGCCAAACGCAGATTACTGATGGCATCCACCAGTACACTCGCGTTATGCTGCGCGATGCGCTCCCGCAGCAGAAAATGACTCTCGTGAGTCCACAGCGCGTCTGGGAAAACCGTCTGCACGGCCATGCGAACGCCATAATCCTGCGCACTGACCACATGCTCCAGATGACGCAGACCGCGCGCCTGCAAACCGCGCAGCAGTTTGAGCCACGCTTCATCGTCGGCATTTATGACGATGTCATGTGCTAAGAGGCGATACTCTCCGGCTTCATCAATGCCGATGGCGACCAGCAGACTGCGTGCGCGGCTGCCCTGCATAAAATCGACAATATCCAGATACAGGCCGGTCATGTGATTTTCCAGCGGTGCTTCGCGGAAACTCCGTACCACATCTTCAAGGCGCTCACTCATATCGGCTAATTCACTGAGCTGCAGGGGTTCCATAGCCAGCGTCCGCAGTTGATCCGCAAGCTGCTGCCGATCAATGCCACGCGTATAGGCGTCTAAAACCAACTCCTGAATGAGCGTCTCAGCCGAGTCGAGGAACTGCGGATAATACGTGCCACGCCTCAATTTGGGGATTTTCAAGAGGATATCGCCCCATGCCGTTTGCCACAGGCTTTCACGATAACCGTTGCGATAGACGCGACGGGCATGGCTGCGTTCATAGCGTTCAGCATCAGTGATGTGCTGAACTTCAGCTTCCATCAGGGCCTGTACCAGCACCCCGGCGGCCTGCGGCACATAAGCCGGATCTAAACTCAGGCCACGCTGGTGAAGATATTTTTGCAACACCCTGCTTGCGTCATTCATGTTCTGGTCACCTCATTTGCAGTCTTAGATCTATTAAACCATAGGTCAGACAGGCACTGGCAACTTTTTACACCACTGGGATGTTTATTTTTCCGCTAATTGCTGGGCAGCACGGACGGTATTCTGCAACAGCATGGTAATCGTCATCGGCCCAACGCCGCCGGGAACCTTAGTGATGGCGCTGGCGACCTCTCTGGCTGACTCCAATTCGACATCGCCGACCCAGCGATAACCCTTTTCGCTGGACGGGTCATCCACGCGGTTGGTGCCCACGTCAATAACGACTGCACCCGGTTTCAACCAATCGCCTTTGACGTAATTGGGCTGACCGATGGCTGCGATGACAACATCCGCCTGACGAACAATATCGGCCATATCACGGGTGCGGCTGTGGCACATGGTGACGGTGGCATTGGCTTTCATCAGCATCAGCGCGACGGGCATGCCGACAATATTGCTGCGTCCGATGACCACGGCATTGGCTCCGGCGATCTGCACACCACTTTCTTCCAGCAGCACCATGCAGCCGGTAGGGGTGGCCGGGGTAAAAGTGGGTGTGCGGCCTTTCATCGCCAGCAAGCCAATATTGATGGGGTGAAAACCATCGACATCTTTTGCCAGACTGACCAGTTCCAGCACGGGCTGTTCCTGAATCTGCGGGGGAAGGGGCAGTTGCACCAGAATGCCATGCACACGCGGATCATCATTGAGGCTGCGCACGGCTTCTTCAACCTGCGCCTGTGTGCTGGATGAGTCCATTTCGCGTGTAAATGATTCGATGCCGATTTTCTGGCTGGCGCGGCGTTTCATGCGCACATACTGTGCAGAGGCGGGGTCATCACTGGCCAGGACTGCGCCCAAACCAGGCGCATATCCGTATTTTGCGATAAACGCCTGCACTTCCTCTGCCAGACCGGCCTGTATCCGGTTGGCGACAGCATTGCCGTCAATAATTGTCGCGGTCATCAAGAGTCTCCTTCACCATGGTGCTATTCACAGACAACGCCAGCAACGATAAACTAATTTGGGGCAAACAGCCAGCTAGAAAAATTGAGACTTAAATTGTCAAAGCATTCAAACAACTCTACGACAAAAATAAATTCACAATTTAAGATAGTAGAGTACCATTAGGTATAAGGGCGCAAAGGCTCCAATTCCACCGATCCAAGACCAATCATTCAGATTGGATGAGGGGGCAATACATGTCATTGAAACAAGCTCGTAAAAAAATAGGCCAGTCCGGACAGGCGTTAGTTGAATACGCTTTGATTCTGGTGCTGGTCGCTGTGTTATTTGGTGTCGCACTGGCTGCAACCGGGCCAGCGATTGCCAATGTGTTCAGCAACACGCTTTTTAACTTACTCGGGCAGGACCAGCGTTCACTGGAAGATCTGATTGCTGGCCGTGGCGACAATGAATCATTCTGGGCAACGGTTCAATGGGTGGCGGAAAACCCACCGGTGGATGCACCGGCACCATTTAACCCGCCGCAGGAACCACCGCCATCATCAACTCCTGGGCCGTCACCTACAATTACGCCGACGGTTCCAACTCAGACGCCGACCCAGACTCCGACCCTGCCGCCAACCGCGACACCGCAGGATTTTGAGCATTTAGCTCCCTGGCTGGATACGGTTGATCATCCGGAATGGTGGCGTATTGATAACAGTGTCTGGTTGGGTGGTGATGACTGGCGCGGCGAGTATTATGCTAACCGCACCTTGTCCGGTTCGCCTGATTTTGAATTGTGGAATCAGGAAATTGGCAATGGTGAGCATCGTTTTGGGATTAACTTTAACTGGGGCAACGAAAGCCCGATTGAAGGCTGGCGGCGCGATGATTTCTCGGTTCGCTGGACGCGCCAGATTTATATCGTCGGCCCAGACCCTATGGATGTGCGTTTTACCACCACTGCAGACGATGGTGTGCGCCTCTGGCTGGATTACACTCCAGGTTGTGCGGGTGTAAACAGCGGTGGCGGCGAAACTGGCAGTGGCGGCACTTTTACAACCGGCTGTCTGATTGTCGATAACTGGCGCGGTCAGGGACCCACCAGCTTCACGCAGACTCGCACACTGGCACCCGGTTTCCATACGCTGCAAATGGATTACTTTGAAGCGGTATCTGGCGCTATGGTTAACCTTCAGGTCGAAGGTCTGACCAACCGCGGTGTGCTGGGTGACTCAACTGTCCCCTCAGGCGGCCAACCGCAATGTGCCTGGAACCGGGCGGATACAACCCGTTCCAACTCCCGCTCTTTTATGTGGGAAGAACAGGCCAATGGCGATTTCCCGGCTAACACACGTTGTTACCTGGAATTACGCGGTTCGGTGGATTTCACATCCCTGACGAGCCCGAAACTGGTTTTCTGGGACATCTGGGATCTTTCCGCAGGTACAGCGGTCTGGCTGGAAATTGCGGAATATAACGTGGACGCCGCCGCCCGTAACTGGACGCGCATTAATCTGCGCAGCAGCGGTGCCAACTATAACTGGACACGGAATGTCATAGATATTTCGACAACGTTAGCGGGCTATGGCACGAAACGTGTCGCTATCCGCTTTGGCATGGAAAACAGCGGTGGCAGCGGTATCCGCCGGTGGTATGTGGATGATATCGAAGTGCGGGACTTTAATAACACGACCCGCTTCTTTAATGTCTGTACCGGCACCGGCTCTACCCCGCAGCAGCGGCGCTCCACCTGTGGTTCTTACTGGAACCTGAACTCCCCGACTCAGAAAAACGACTTCATTTTCTCCAGTCGTTGGGATCTGACCACGGATGCAGGCCAGGAAGGCACCGGTTGGGACTCCAACGCGGAAACGACCAACTATGAATACAGTGAAGAAGCCCCGAATACCGCTGGTACCACCATCGGTAATCATCGTGCGCATTATGTCGAGTTTAATGGCTGGGTTGACCTGCGTCCACCGGCTGTGGCCGATGCGGATGGTGATGATGGCCCGCCGCAGCTTTCGTTCTTCCACCGTTACTCTATTAACCGTGGCGATTGGGCATCACTCCAATGGACACGCGACGCACATGGCTTAGGGCCAACCAACTGGCAGGATGCGAGCCAGTTTGTGCCGCGTACGACCAACGGTGGTGCGCGTACACTGACCGATATGACGCTGGTCGAAGTGCCGCTCAATACGATCCCCAACTGGGATACACAGCCTTTCCGTCTGCGTTTCGTGATGTTCGTGGACAAGGGTTATGAGTCTACCGGCTGGAAGATTGACAACATCTATCTGGAACGTGTCGGGCGCTCGCGCTTTACGGACTATCCCTTCTTCGATGGTGCGGAAGATGGCACCGATAACTGGCTGATGGAAGGCCGTTGGAGCACGGTTGCCGGCGGTACGCTGGGCAGTGCCAACACCTTTACCGACAGCCCCGGTGGCAATTATCAGAATGGCAGTAATGCGGCGATGTCGCTGCGTTATGTGATTGACTTTAACAATGACACGCCGGAGAATAATCCGCAATTTACGGATCATAACACGGCAGGTGGTAACTCGCAGGTACTTCCGGCGACGCGTCCTATGCTGACTTTCTGGCATTGGCGTGACCTGCAGTCCAGCGACAATCTGGTGGTGGAGTGGTCGAAGAATCTCGGCCAGACGTGGACTACGATGTGGTCTTACAACTACTCCAGCAGCACCCGTCGCCAGCTTGCATGGGAACGTATTGATGTTGATCTCAATTTCCTGGTGGCTGGCACACAGGGTGCCGGTACGCTGATTGATGACGATACCATGATCCGCTTCAGGTTGGATGCACGGACGAACAGTTCGGTATCTGACGGTGTCTACATCGATAATGTTGAAATCCGTGATTACACCGAAACTGTCCATCGTCTGTGGGATCCGTCGATCAATGACCCCGTAGGTGGTGTGGGTGGTGGAACACGCTATACCGATGATATCGAAGGTAGCTGGACTACACGCTGGCAGCCGGGTGGTGACTGGCAGGCGGTGACAGAAGAACGTCGCCAGGGTCTGAACAGTATGCACGAAAGCCCGAACAGCAACACCTCACAGCTGACCTATCAGGTTCTGGAAATGAACCGGATTATGGATCTGCGCGGGACGACGACCAATAATCGCCCAACGCTGTATTTCTGGAATCGCTACTGGGTAGGTAGTAATGACACAATATCGGTTGAAGTGGCGACAGAAAATACCGGCTATGTACGCGCAGCCAACGAAAGCAATTATGAACGTGAGACGGGTTGGAACGCGTGGACGCAAGTCTGGTCACGGCCAGCCAACAGTCGCGTGGATACCTGGATACGTGAACAGGTGCCACTGGATAGTTATACCGGTAATCGTATCAAAGTCCGGTTCGTCGTTACGGCTTATAACACCAGTACGAAACGTTATGGCTGGTATGTTGACGATATCCGCTTTGAACACCGCACACCGGTACCGTTTGATCTGCCGTTCTCTGACCCGGCCCAAAGCCTGGGTAACTGGATTGCGGAAGGGACCTGGGGGCTTGCGCCGGATCAATGGCGTGGGGCAGGCGGTGGCCCAACTTCACTGGGTAGCAGTTTCTGGACGGGCGTGTTTTATGACTGTGAAGCGGTGATCGGCAGAAGTTGTAACAGCTATACCGACTTCAACAATCTGTTGTACGAAAACTACTCTACCGGTGTACCGCGTGCTTATCAGGCAGGGCGTGATCTTCAGGAATTCGTGCTGGATATCTTCCATGACTTCGGTAGCAACGGCTATCCTCCGGGTGGCTTTGGTGTGAACACATGGCTGGACTACTTTGCAGCCCGCTGGACACGCCCGGTCACGATTGACCCCGGCAATGGTGGTGAGTTTACCTTCATTGCGGTATCAGACGATGGTGTACGCCTGAGATATGATTGTGCTGCGCCATGTAGTGCACCGCCTACCTGGAATGTCATTAACAACTGGAGTTACCATGGCCGTACCGTGGATATTGGCACTGTCAATTTCCAGCCCGGTAACTATAACCTGACCTTCGAGTACTTTGAAGCCAGTGGTGGCGCCGTGGTCATTCTGTCGTCGGGTAAGAATAACTTCTCCTTCACTGACAGCCCGAAAGCCGGGAACGGTGGCGCTTACCCGATGATCCGATCAGTACCTTATGGCAGTTCATCCTTAATGCTGAATCGTCCGCTGCGCCTGACAGGTGCGACCAGCCCGATTATGGAATTCTGGACGCGTTATGACCTGGGTGGTACGGGACGTGTTGAGGTGTCGGCCAATGGTGGTTTCGACTGGACAAGCAACAACCTGACATCCAATATGAATGGTTTTAGCTGCCCCAGCGGGATTACCTGTAATCCTACAGTGTCAGGCTACTACTGGCCGGCAGATCCGACGATCTGGCAGCAGCGCCAGTTGAACCTGAGCAACTATATCACCTATGGTCAGATCGGGCTGCGTTTCCGGCTGGAGACACCAAACAGCGGCGTCAATGATGGCTGGTACTTTACAGACATCACCATCGTACCGTCGTTCTAAGCGCATCAAAACCGCTTTATAACCGGTCACTTTTTGAGGCGCTTCCAAAATCTGGAAGCGCCTCATTTTTTGCACAAGTGGCTATGGATGTTCCAGGTGCAAGTTGTTACACTAGCATTCCTGCCAGACACCAGAAGCGAGGAACCGGCCTTGAGTAATTCGCACATGACCCCTGGACTGCTTTTCGTCCTCGTTGGCCCTCCCGGCGTGGGCAAGAACGCCTTAATCAACATCGCGCTCAATGATCTTGATAATATGAGCCAACTGGCAACCGCAACGACCCGCTCAATCCGCCCTACAGAAAAAGAGGGACGCGAGCATATTTTTGTCGATATGGACACATTCCGGCAGATGATCGCGGATAATGACCTGTTGGAATGGCAGCAGGTACATCTCAACCTGTATGGTATTCCCCGGCAGGTGTTGGAAGATGCCTTCGCCAATGGGCATGATCTGGCGGCGGATATTGATGTTTTAGGGGCGACCTATATCCGTTCACTCTATCCGCGCAATGTGGTATTGATTTTCACCAAACCGCCATCCCTGCAAGCGTTGGAAAACCGGATGCGCCAGCGCGGTGAGCCCGACGCGGAGATTGCCAAGCGCATGAAGCGGGTCGCTATGGAAATGACCTATGAACCCTTGTGCGATTATGTGATTGTCAATGATGAGCTGGAACTGGCAGGGGAGCGACTCAAAGAGATTATCCGGACGGAGCGCACCCGTCGCGCCAGTGAAGTCGTAGCGTTGCCGGTGTTTCGGCATCGGGTACGCGTGATTGCCGTTTGCGACGATGCTGTTTTGTATCATTCGGCGGCTGGACATTTCCCGCAGGCTGATCTTAAACATGGCGAAATTCCTCATAAAGCCGCGCAACGCATTTTACAAAATCAATTTGACATTCAACCCGATATTATGCAGCGTTATGTCGATGCCGATGATCCCCATCATGGATCGTTTATCCCGCCGGCACGCCTCGAAGTACGCGATAGTGACACCGCCCACGACATCATTTTTACCTACATTATCATCATTTCGGCGCGGATTCAGCCGCCGCTCGGCTGGACATGGCAGCCGCAGACCGCTGTCGATTTGCCGGCGGACGTGATTGAACTGCTGCGCACACAAACTGAATTAACCCCCGGTGATTAAGGAGCCTCGTATGAGTTTGCACACCCTTCAGCTCGAGCAGGGAGCGACGTTTGCCCCGGATGGTATCCCGCTGCATTTTGGAAATCAGACGCTGGAATATGAGGCGGCTTTGAATGCTGCTGTGGTGCTGGAACGCACTCATGAGGCGCGGTTCGCTCTGCTGGGTACCAATCAATATGAGCTGATTCAGCGCATGTCCACCAATGACGTGCTGAATATACCCGTCGGTGCAGGTCGCGCGACGATTTTTACCAATCCCAATGCACGCGTGATTGACCGCGTTGAAATCTATAATCTGGGCGATCAGGCGTTAATGCTGGGTGACCCCGGACGCGGTGGTGCGCTGATGCAGTACATCCAGCGCAATATTTTCTATGGGGATGATGTCCGGTTAAAAGACCTGGGGCCAGATCAGCAGCAATTCGACCTGCACGGCCCGCAGGCACAGAATGTGATTCAGCAGGTTGCGGAGGCTGCCGCAGGTTTAGCGGAGCTTCAGGCGATAGAGACGACGATTAATGATTTGCCGGTCACGATTGTTCGCCGCAAGCCAGTGAGTCAGCAGCGCTGGACGATCATTGTCGTCAGATCGCATTCGGCTGAAGTCTGGAAAGCCCTGACCGATCATGGTGCCGTGCCGGGTGGCTCGTTAATCTATAATGTGCTGCGGATTCGGGCGGGTTTGCCCACCATTGGTCGTGAGTTAAGCGCGGATTATATCCCGCTGGAAATCGGCCTGTGGGATGAGGTGAATTTCCAGAAGGGCTGTTATACCGGTCAGGAAATTATCGCGCGGATGGAAAGCCGTCAGCGCATGGCGAAAACGATTGTGACCCTGAAACTGACCGAATTTGTGCCGGCACCCGCGCTGATCTACAGTGATGGCAAAACGGCTGGCAAGCTGACGAGCAGTGTTGTCGCGCCGGATGGCACTGTGTTTGCGATTGGGGTGGTGAAAATGGCTGCTGCTCAACCCGGTCATCCGCTGACGGTGGGGGAGGGTCAGGTTTCCGCGCAGGTGGACGCGCCAGCGGGTATCCAGCCGCAGCATCTGCTGCCAGAGCAGGAAGCTTAATCAAGTGTGGGGGGTGGGCCGTCGAAGAACAGTGCCCACCATACCTGCCATGAGTCGGGCTTCGGCGGGGTCGTTTCGACTGGCACCGATGGCGGCAGACTGGGCAATGGAGTGGGTTCGGCCTGCGGGTTAAAAGCAGGAACCGGATAAACCAGCACATCCCCATCGCGGATCATGGCGCCATCACTGCGTGCCCAACTTTGCACATAGGCATCACTCTGCACAAAATCGCGCAATTTAATCAGGTCACCCTGTTCCTGTTTTAACTCGCTGATTTCCAGCTGGACGCGTCTGTGGGCTTCCTGGAGGGGTTGGCTGGCGGTGATGCGGCTGCTGAAATTAATCGCCAGCAGCAGACCAATCGCCAGGATAGCGGCAAACATGACCTGTACGCCGGAAAGCTGACCGGTGCGTTTGCGTTTATTGCGCTGCTTGATCTGAGACGATTTTGCTGGAACATCAGTCATCTTGGGCTGTCATCACACTACCTTCACCGCATGATTTCAATATACATCAGAGCGGCTAAAAGAAAAAGGTTGTGGCATAGCCTCGTGCGTTGGAATGGTAAGGTGCGGTTGTGTAAATCCGTTAAATCATCCGGTACGGACACGGCATCCCATAGGGAGGCTAGCACACTGCCGTGTCCGTACAATAGATTCTATTTTCGGACAGATGCTGAATATACAGACTTTTTAGCAATTCAGAATCTAGCAAATGATCCCAAACTGCATCTTTCTAATCGGGAAGAATCAAAAAAACCCGATTACTTGAACCGGGTTTTTCTTGTGCCGAAGGTGGGAGTCGAACCCACACTCCCGTAAGGGAACTACGCCCTGAACGTAGCGCGTCTGCCTATTCCGCCACTTCGGCCTGATGAATGAAATTTTAGCAGAGAAAACAACGCTGTCAATGGTTGGGATTAA
>JBBSQD010000170.1:0-13663 GCA_038258185.1 Aggregatilineales bacterium
GGCTGTGCTGCTGGTCGGTGGTGGCGAAGGCATGGGGCCGATCTACAAGACGGCGCGTGAGATCAACGCCCGTAGACTAAAATGCCAACTGGTGATTATCGCCGGACGCAACAAGCAGCTCAAAGCCGAACTGGAATCCGCTACCTGGAATCAGCCGACGATGGTTTATCCGTTTGTCAGTGATATGCCGGCGTTGATGGCGGCGTCGGATATTATCGTGACCAAAGCCGGCCCTGCGACCATTACCGAAGCATGTATCGCTGGCCTGCCGATGATCATTTACGATGCGATCCCCGGCCAGGAAACGGGTAATGTCGATTATGTAGTGGATAATAATGTGGGTGTGTTTGCGCCTACGCCGGAGTCGGTAAGCGAAGCGCTGGCCAAGTGGCTGGGAGAAGGGCCGGAAGCCCTGCAAAAACGTTCTCAGCAGGCACTGGCTTTAGCCCGACCCGACGCGGTTTTCGATATTGCGGATGAAGTATGGAAGTACGCGCATTTTGGCCTGATCCCCACGAACCGGCGCGAACTTTGGAAAGAGATCCGCCAGACGACGCATAAAATCACCGATACACTGACTAAAGAACTGCTATAAATTTCCCCCTCAACCCCAGCCCTTCTCCCACAAGGGGAGAAGGGAGGATTGGGCTTTTCAAGTCCTCGTCGCGCAAAAAAGAGGAATATTTTACTGACGATAAACCTCAGTTAGCTGGCGGGTTCCAGACTGTCGCAGTCGGGCTGGCCGGAAACCACCCCAACCTTAAATTTCCATGTTGATTCGACCTGCATAGCCTGCCATTCATTCTCGTCTACGTTACAGGTGTAGGTTTTATCCCCCTCCTGCAAATAGACGACATACTCGTCGTTGCGGCCACCTTCACGCTCACAACCCAGGCAGGTGCCGGTGCGGCTGATATTGATCAGCGGCCACGCGGGGGCATCGGTCAGGCTTTGTCCATTGGATTCAATCGAGCGGCTGTATACCCAGCGATCGATTGTGTAATAACATTTATCAGCATAGACGGGTTCGCTGCGATATTTGGTTTGGCAGGTGCGCTGTTCGCGGAAAGTGCCATCCCCCTGATCGACGCGCCGGGTGGAGCATTCCTCACCATCGGCCACCTGCCGTGACGAGCGCTCCTCACTGCGGCGGCTGATGCTGTAGGCATTGGCGGGCATGGCATCGCACCATGCATCGCCGGGCACGGCGCTGTACTGTTCGATCTCAATCGCGCGTTCCCAGGAATGCCCGGTGACATAGGCGGATGTTTCCTGCTTCCAGAAGACCCCCACCAGCACCGCGCCGATAATCACCACCAGCAAACCCACACAGCCCAGCATCAGCCAGTTGGGGCCGCTTTTTTCACCGGGTTTGGGCTGCACGCCCACACGCTGCATCTCGGAGTCAAAGCGCTCTTTTTCCAGATCACGCGTGCCGCTGGAAGTGAATTTTTCGCCATCGCGAATCACCTGATCATCACTCAGCGTTTTGGCGGATTCGGCTTTGTCCAGCGGCGAACCGCACTGCTGGCAAAACTCGGAATGGGCGCTGTTGACAGTCTGGCAGGCCGGGCAGATTTTATCCGCACCGACAAACTCATGATCCTCGACCGCGACTTTTTCACTGTCATCAGGGAAATAACGGGCATCGGGGTCCTGTGCCGCGCCACAGTTGGGACAAAAGCGGTGGGTTTTGCCTAGAAGCTTGTTCGTGCCGCAGTATTTGCAGTCCCACTGCATTTCATAAACTTTGCCATCACTCATTTTTAGTCAGCCTCTTTGGTAATTGATCACAATGCTTTACTTAATTATAGTCAAATCATGTGATGCTGTGCCTTAATGGGTGTGTGACACTTTCTTTACTCTTGATTTGCACAATACAGATTATATTGCAGTAGACAGAGAGGTTGATTATTTTTCGGCTGAAAAGCCAGAGGAAAACTTTATGCAGTTCCGTAAATGGTTGCTGATTTTATTGGCTGTGGGTGCGGTTACGCCCCTGGTTGCCAGCGCACATAGCACACAAATGCCTGGAGAAACCACCCTGGCCCAGACAGGCGGCTTCGGTCCACCGGTTCTGGTCGAACCGGTGGATGGGGGATTCAGCAGACACACGCGACCTTCTTTCCGCTGGATAAGCACTCAAGGTGCCGTATCCTACCAGTTGCAACTAAGCACCAGTGCCAGCTTTACCACTGGTGTCCAGACTTTTGCGGTACCGAATCCAACCTACTTCAGCCCCAGCTCCAGCCAGCCGGATGGCATCTATTACTGGCGAATGCGAGCCTATAACGGCACGCTGTACAGTGATTGGGGCGAGCAGCGCCAGTTTGAGATAGATACCGTGCCGCCTCTCGCACCGGTACGGCTGGCCCCAGTATCGGGCAGTACCTTTGTCGGGACACCACCCACCTTCAGCTGGGAACCAGTGAGTGATGCCGGGCATTATTACATTTTTGCTTACAACCCTAATGATGGTGGCGGTGGGTTTTACGTGCGAGTTGATGCCCCGGCCACCAGTTTCACACCGGATCATGACATCTTCCCCGGCCCGTACGTATGGTACCTGGATGCAGTGGATGCAGCGGGAAACAGCAGTACAGAGGTCACATCCTGGAACTTCACACAGCTTTCGGCTGAAGATGCTGCGCCCGAGCTGTATTTCTATGGCTTCCAGTGGAATACTGAGGTGCCTCTACGGTGGAGCGCGGTTGATCGGGCAACTGTCTATCACATCCAGGTGGCCCGTGATCTGAACTTCAGTGATATCGTACGGGAAAACAATACCCTGACTGTGCCGGAAGACATTCATTATGTCTGGAGGTACGAGACCATTCGTATGCATTACTGGCGTGTGCGCGCTGGTCAGGGCAATGGTCTCTGGGGCCCCTGGAGCGATACCAGCACCTTTGTACCTAGCTCGTACAGGTATTACACACCTGTGCCTACAGCACGGCCCACAGCCACACCAACATTGACGCCGTCACCCATATTCACACCGACTGCCACCTTCACGCCTTCGCCCACAGCCACGCCGGGTGGTTAGGTTAAGGAGAACAGCTAGTAGCTACAGTGTTACTAATTCATCATCTAAACAGCTAAAGGAAAATGTTATGCAGTTTCGTAAATGGTTGCTAATTTTACTGGCCGTGGGGACGGTTGCGCCCCTGGTTGCCAGCGCACATAGCACACAAATGCCCGAAGAAATCATCCAGGCCCAGACGGGCGGCTTCGGTCCGCCGGTTCTTGACCGACCAGTGGATGGGGGATTTAGCAGATATGGAAATCCTTCTTTCGAGTGGAATACCAGCGTAGGTGCCCTATCTTACCAGTTGCAGCTGAGCACCAGTGCCAGCTTTACCACTGGTGTCCAAACTTTTGCGGTGCCGAACAGAACCTATTTCAGTACCAGCACCAGCCAGCCCGATGGCATCTATTATTGGCGAATGCGGGCCTATAACGGCACGCTGTACAGTGATTGGAGCGAGCAGCGCCAGTTTGAGATTGATAGTGTGAAACCCGTCGCGCCGGTATTGCTGGCTCCGGCAGCGGGCAGCACCTTTACCGGCCCACTGCCCACCTTTAGCTGGGAACCGGTCAGTGATGCCGTATTTTATGACTTGTCTGTTACCAACGCTTATGGAAGTGGTGCTGGGTTTTATGCGAGACTATATCCGCCCATTACCAGTTTCACGCCGAGGTCTGACCTGTACCTATACCCCCAAGATTTTAGTTGGTCGGTGGTTGCAGTAGACGCGGCGGGACATCGGAGCACAGGGAATATAGTCTGGGATTTTACACTGGTTTCGCTTAGCGATGCTGCGCCCAATCTGTATCGCTATGGTTTGGATACGGAGCGAAAAGTGCTGCTGCGTTGGGGCGCGATTGATGGGGCAAGCGTCTATCATATCCAGGTGGCGGGTGATCCTGATTTTAGCCAGTTAGTACAGGAAAATAACACCCTGACTGTGCCGGAAATCACATATAATTTACCCAGCGCTGTATATTATTGGCGGGTCCGCGCCGGACAGGGCAATGGTCTCTGGGGTCCCTGGAGCGCGACTAGCACCTTGGCCGTTAACTGGACTAACTATTTCACTGTGACGCCGACTGCCTCGCCTACAGAGTGGCCTACTCCAACGTTTACGTTGACGCCTTCGCCCACATTCACACCCACTGCCATATTAACGCCTACGCCTACAGCCACGCTGGGTGGTTAGGTCGGTGAAAATGTATTAATCCGTGTGTATTCAGCACTTTAGTTATTTACAGCAGCCACATTTTCCCCGAATTCTGCAAAACGCCTCCAAAAGGGTGGGGAAAGGTGGCTGTTGTTGATTGATGGGTATCCTTCGCAGCCAGCCTCAATACACTCACGATCATTATCGGTCTGCGGCTAACCACTTTCTCCTGGCTATTGTGTTAACTGATAATTAGATTAGAGTAGATTCAGGGTTCATCGAGATGCCCTGTACACAGGAGAATTTCATGCAGTTTCGTAAGTGGCTTTTAGTTATACTGGCTGTGGGTGCAGTTGCGCCCCTGGTTGCCAGCGCACAAATCCAAAATGTCATGTCTGGTGAAAACAGCCAGACGAGCGGCTTCGCTCCGCTGCAAGTGAGTACCAGGTTTCCCGTTACCATCTTTACACTATTTTCGGCTGACAATGCTGCGCCTGACCTGTACCTCTATGGTTGGGAGACGAATGGCGAGGTACCACTGCGCTGGGGCGCGGTTGACGGCGCAACTGTCTATCACATCCAGGTAGCCCGTGCTGCGAATTTCAGCCAGATCGTGCGGGAAGATGATACCCTGACTGTGCCGGAAGTTATTTATTTGTCCAATACATACGACGATGGTAAGTATTACTGGCGTGTCCGCACTGGACAGGGCACTGGTAAGTGGGGGCCGTGGAGCGCGACCAGCAGCTTTGTCGTTGACAATGAAGCCTATTTAACTCCCACACCGATGTTCACAGCAACATCTACGCCGACTAACACAGTAACACCGACTAACACGGCCACGCCAACTAATACGGCAACACCGACTAACACGCCTACATCCACACCGGGTGGTTAAGTCGGTAAAAACACGTTAAATTTTGCAGGTGTAAACAACAAAATACCGAGGCATTGATAGTCCGCCTCGGTATTTTTGTACATATTCTGTATGGGTTCTGTCTACGTTGCTGCCAGCAAATTCATTACTGCTGTTGCTGCTGTTGCTGCTGTTGCTGCTCTTCCATCAACTGCTGCTGATAGTAGGTGTCATAGGGGATCTCCGGGACATCCGGGAGCAGATTCTGATCAAAGGGTACATCGTCGGTGATCTTGACCTGTACACCCACGCTCAGTTCGGTTTTGGCCTCACCCTTGTAGACGCCCCGAGTCGGCGGTACATCGTAATAATCGCGCCCAATGGCGACACAGATATGGCGGTCACTGACGATCAGATTATTGGTCGGGTCAAAACCGACCCAGCCCAACCCCGGCAGAAATGCCTCGACCCACGCGTGGGTCGCATCTTCGGCGGAGCGATCATCGTCGTTTGCACCGGTATACAGATAACCACTGACATAGCGCCCCGGTATTTTCAGGTAGAAGCGTAACACCGTCAGCATGATATGGGCGAAATCCTGGCAGACGCCACGGCGGCTTTCCAGCGCTTCATCAATCTGCGAATCTGCCTCGGTAGTCTGGGGAGCATAGCCAAAGGCATCATAGATAGCCGAGTTTAATTTGCGCAGGGCGGTCAGCGGGTCATGCCGACGATCCACCTGAAGTTCATCCACCAGCGTCTGCACCAGCGGTGTGTCGTGGACAAAATGGCTGGGCATGAGCATATCCCAGAAGTCGCCTTCTTCAGCTTCTTCGTCCAGGCGCTCCCAGTCGTCCATAGTCAGCGCGGCAGGGAGTGGGGCCGATGGCCGCACCTCAACAATTGATTCTGCTTTGATAATCAGCCGGTTATGCGGACGAGGGATATCAAAGCTGTTGACGCCATTGCCCATAAAATCAGTGTAGCCGTTGATGGGTGTAGTGGGGTTGAGAGTCAGCTCAAACGACAGCACACGCTGATTGTCGCCACCACGGGGCTGCATATACACATCCATCACACTGCCGGTGATGGGGGCGCTGTACTGGAAACGGGTCATATGACGAATAGCATAATTCATTGGTTATCTCTCTGCATCACGAACTTTTGGCATGGTAAAACACCATCCCATCATGAAGACGTTGTTTTCAGAAGCCATCCGGCACTGTGATTGTTAACAGGGATGGCTGCAAATCCGACGACTCATGCTTATTTAAGAGCTTATCGCATAATCGATCGGATAAGTAATATAGGTTTGTTGGATCGCCGTATGAATTTGACCGCACTGGCTTTGAATATCCATTAAATACCGATGCAGATCACCTGCCATAATCTCATCAATCTGGTCAAAATTGAGCGCCGCCCGCATGCGCCCGACCAGTCGGTTGGTGCGGATCGCTTTGCGTTTTTCGGTCAGTTCGGCAATGGCATCCACCGAAACCTGTAAACGATCAATCGCGAAGCCAATCGAATGGGGAAATTCCGCGTTCAGCAGCAGAAATTCGACAATCGTATTCGGATGAATATCGGCGGTATAAATCTTGCAGTAGGCCTCAAAGGCGGTGCAGGATTTTAACAGGCCGACCCATTCCAGATAATTATCACGTTGGGTGCTGCCGTTACTTTGCCCCGGCTTAATCAGACTGGTGTTCACATCCAGCAGGCGGGCAATGGCGCTGGCACGCTCAATATAACGTCCGGCCTGAATAAAATACCAGCCTTCACTGTGATTCATAGTCGAGTCGGTGATGCCATCAAAAAGGTGAATGCCATCGCGCACATTGCGCAGGAAGACATAGGGTTCTTCTTCCCACATAGTTTCAATTTTCGCGCCTTTGACCTGCAAATACAGGCTGTTCAGTTGTTCCCACATCTCCGAACTGATCTGCTCGCGCACATGGCGTGAATTTTCACGGGCGGCGGCGATGCAGTTGGCAATGGAATTATCATTGTCGGGGTCCAGCGCAATCAACTCGGTGAGGCGATACTCGCTCAGATTTGTTTCGCCTTCGGGCGGGGTGATGTGCATGCTGTCTAACAACCGCTGCCCGCGAACATCCGCCATCGATGGCGACTGATCCAGCGAAATATTGAGATGCACCAGTAACATCCGTGAGATATGTTCTGCTCGTTCCAGATAGCGGCTCATCCAGTACAGACTGTCCGCTACCCGTGATAACATCGCCTCATCACTCATACAGCACCCACGTATCCTTACTACCGCCACCCTGCGAAGAATTGACCACCAGCGAACCGCGGCGCAGGGCTACGCGCGTCAGACCACCCGGTACGATATTTACATTTTTGCCATTCAGAATATAGGGGCGCAGGTCGATATGCCGCCCTTCGACGTCACCATCCACGAAGCATGGCGCGCGGGAAAGTGCCAGCGTGGGCTGTGCAATGTAATTGCGCGGATTAGCGAGAATGGCCTGTTTGAATTCATCCTGCTGCTGGCGGGTGCTGTGCGGGCCGATGAGCATACTGTAACCGCCACTTTCGCCCACCGCTTTGACGACCAGCTTATCCAGATTCGCCAGCACATACTGACGCTGGGTGTCGTCTTCCAGCAGATAGGTTTCGATATTCTGCAGGATGGGGTCTTCGCCGAGGTAAAAGCGAATGATCTGCGGCAAATAGGCATAAATGGCTTTATCATCGGCTACGCCGGTGCCGATGGCATTCGCCAGACCGACATTCCCAGCACGATAGGCATTGAATAATCCCGCCACGCCGAGGGCGCTGTCCTTGCGGAAGGCCATCGGGTCGAGGAAGTCATCATCCACACGGCGATAAATCACATCCACGCGCTGCATGCCGCCGGTGGTGCGCATGTAGACGATGTTGTTATGCACCAGCAGGTCACGGCCTTCGACGAGTTTAATACCCATCTGACGGGCGAGAAAGGTGTGTTCAAAATAAGCTGAGTTGTAGACGCCGGGGGTTAACAGGACAATCGTCGGGTCGGGATTACTGCCGGGAGCCAGCGCGCGCAGTGTCGAGAGCAGCACCTGTCCGTAATGGTCAATTGAGCGCACACCATAATCCACAAATAAACGCGGAAACACCCGCTTCATCACCTGACGATTCGCCAGCATATATGAGACCCCACTGGGCACACGCAGGTTATCCTCCAGCACGGCAAAACTGCCATCCGGCAGGCGCACAAGGTCGGTGCCGACCACGGAGATATAAATATCGCCGGGTATGTTGACGCCGCGCATCTCGCGCCGGAAGTGCTTGCAACTGTAGACCAGCTCACGCGGGACGATTTTTTCCTTAAGGATGCGCCCCTGATGATAAATGTCGTTGAGGAACATATTCAAGGCCTGGATGCGCTGCTTCAGCCCGCTTTCCACCACTGACCACTCCGCACCGGTAATGATGCGCGGCAGCAGGTCATAGGGGAAAATGCGCTCGGTGCCGCCATCATCGCCATAGACGGTGAAGGTGATGCCCTGATGCAGAAATGAGATATCAGCGGCGGTTTGTCGCCGTTTGAATTCTTCTGCGGGTAACTCCAGCAAGCGGTTGTACAGCGCAGCATAATGCGGCCACGGTTGCAGCTTACCCTGGAACATCTCATCGTAGGCAGTATCAAATTCGTACTGGTCGAAAGTCGGCTTATAGGTACTTTGTGCCTGGCTCATTGTCATAAACAGCCATTCTGATATTTTATTACGAAATCTGTACTATGATAACTGACCTCAGCCAATTCCCCAAATGGATAAAACATCTAAAAATCAAACCGATTTGTCAAGGTAATTACACGAATTATTGTTTTTTATCACCAATGACTGGATATAATTGTAGTTGTTAAGTTTAGTTCTCGTTAAAAAATTCTATGTTTTGGTGATTCTGCCTGACTGTTTATATCTTACCTGAATGATATTCTGCGCCTTTCAGGGTGATGATTAAAAAAGCAGGTGAGGCACTCAAACAATCATCGTTCGTTGTCTACCTACTGTTGACCTGCACGCAGGTTCTTGAAGACTTAAGCTGGATGAATTGAAGACTGATGCGAATTGACCGTAGCTCATCCCGGCTCACTTTCCGCAAGCGGAGGCAGCGTCCCGGCTGCCTGTCGCTCCCGTTGCTGATTGGGCTGATTGTTGGTGCACTGCTTACCTCATGGCTGCGGATGGGCCAGTGGATGACTTTTGGCGTCCCTGTCGAAACGCCATTAGTGGATCTGGGGCCAGCACTGCAAGCCTTTAACCGGGGTGATCTGGATACCGCGGTCGAATTATCACAGCAATTGCTGGTGGCGCAACCGGATAATGTGAGCGCGGTGATGGTGCTGGCACGGGCGCTGATCTATCGCAGTTATGCGGATTACAATCACGAAGCGGATCGTGAGTCGGCCCTGCAGATTACCAGCGAGATGCTGACGCGCTTCCCGAAAAATGCGGACGTGATGGCGGTGCATGCGTTTACGCTGCAAGCCAACGGTCAACCCGTGGCGGGGGCGCAAATTGCCGAAGCGGCGTTGCAATTAGACCCGAATCATGCGCTGGCGCGGGTCGCACTGGGGCTGAGTTATAGTGGCGTGGGGAGTCACGATATTTCACTGCGCGAGAATTTACGGGCGGTAGAGCAACCGGGCTGGCAGCTGGATACCAATCGCGCACTGGCGCTGAGTTACAGCGGCGTCGGTGATTATCAGAAAGCGGTTGAGACGGTTGAAAAGGCGATCAAGCTGAACCCGCGCCTGTTACCCCTGTATTTTGAGCGAGCGCTGTATGCCCGTCAACTGGGCGATTCGGATGGGGCGACAGTCGCTTATTTTCAGGTGATGGCCTATG
This sequence comes from Aggregatilineales bacterium, assembly GCA_038258185.1. Classification (GTDB taxonomy): domain Bacteria; phylum Chloroflexota; class Anaerolineae; order Aggregatilineales; family Phototrophicaceae; genus JAIOHN01. The sequence continues at coordinate 9,900 of JBBSQD010000170.1, forward strand.
ACAGCAGCAATGTGAAAGCCCGTTTGCGTTTGTGTGAGCTTTCCAGCCTGATGCGCCAGTCGGACTCCGCGATTCAGTTTTGTCAGCAGGTGACCGAACTCGCGCCGGAATGGTCGGAAGGCTGGTATCAACTGGGGCGTGAATATTTCCTCAAAGGCAGTTTCCAGCAAGCGCAAGCGCATTTACACCAGTGCTCAACGCTTCAGGTGGGTCAGAACATCCCGATTGAAGACCGGCGTTTTGAATGCTGGTATATGCAGGGTCAGGCGGCGGAAATTATGGGTGATTGTCCGGGTTTGCTGACGACCTATAACGAATATCGGGTGATGTCGCTGGATGCCGGACTGCGCCAGACCTGGATTTATCCGCCAGAAGGCCCTCCGAGTTGTGTCAATTCCCCAACTGAGAGTTAACGTATCCAACAAAGAAGCTTTGCTATAATGCAGACAGGGGCGACGAACAGGTCGCCTTCTTTTTGTTAACCTGGTTAACGATACGGATATGCAGACAGAGCACACCGATAAGCTGAGGTTTCGTCAGGGCCGCTGGAAGGAATGGTTGTTTGTGGGCCTGCTGGCTGGCCTTGCGATCAGCCTGATCATCCTGCCCAGGGTTGTTGCCATCTGGATTTTTGTGCTGCTGGCGCTGACGTTTCCTGTCATCATGCTGTACATTGGCGTTCCGTGGGTAGTGAATCGCATTGACGCGGTGCTGGCGCGGCTGGCTGAGCGCTTGACAATAACTCAGCGTGTGCAGTGTGGGCGCTGGCTGGCGCGATTGGCGCTGATACTGACTATCTGTGCTGCGGTGGCGCTGCTTCCCGGTACGGAGTCACCAGTCGTTGGTATTGGTCTGCTGTTGTGGTTGGCCGCGCTGGTTAGTCTAGGGGTTGGATTGTGGCTGTGGCCGCGACCCTTGCCCGTGTTGCAACGGCGCGATCTCGCTGCGGGTAAGAGCGCTGGAATCGTGCGCTGGCCGTTACTGATTGGCGCTGCTCTGGCGCTGATGCTGCTGGCGGAAATTAACGGGCACCGTTTCCAGCATATCATCGCGCTGACGCTTCCCTTTCACATTCAATTTGCGCTGCTGGTGGTCGGCTGCATATTCATCGTGCTGGCTTTCGGCGGCATCCGCCGTCCGGCAAGTCGCACACGCTCTGACCTGTGGCCGTTAGTCGGGTTGGTGCTGCTGGCATTTGTGCTGAACACGTGGCAGCTTTCGACAGCGGTACATGCTTTTGTCGATGAGTTTCATTCGGTTCATGCGCTGGATAAACTGTGGCAAGACCCCAATTATCTGCTGCTGCGTCCGTATGAAGGTGTGCCAGCGTTCACGGCGGTGTATACCTATCTGCAAATGATCGCCACGACGATTCTGGGGCCAAATCTGGCGGGGTTGCGGCTGGCGAGCGTTATGCTGGGGACGCTGCTGGTGCCGGCTGTCTATCTGCTGGCGCATGAATTGTTCGACCGTCCGACGGCGCTTCTGGCGGCGTTGCTGCTGGCGACCTTTCCGCCGTTTATCCATTTCAGTCGATTGGGCATCAATAACATTGCTGATCCGTTGTTTGGCGTGCTGGCGCTGGCGTTTCTGGTGCGCGGCCTGAAATATGGCCGATGGGGAGATTATGCCCTGAGCGGGGTGATGCTGGGGCTGACTCAGTATTTTTATGAAGGCGGTAAATTGCTGTATCCACCGCTGGTGCTGGGTTGGCTGGTGCTGATTATGTGGTTCTGGCGACCGTGGCGGCAATGGCGCGGCCTGTTGGTGTTTCTGCTCGCTTTCCTGATGGTCGCCTTTCCCATCTACTATCTGAGTCTGGCCGGGGAGGTGTCGTTTACACCGCGCCTACAGGCCATCAATACGTTTCAAAGTTATTTCCTGCCGCTCATCCGCTTAGGTCTGGGGCCATTTCTGGCTGAGACGTACCTGCCGCATCTGCTGCATTTTATCAATCGACCCGATAACAGCGGCTTCTTTTACAGCGACCAGGTGGCGCTGGTTTTAAGCCATCTGGTGCCATTTTTTATGCTGGGCGTGGGGGTGGCGCTGGCGCGTCTGCGGCTGGTGGGTGTGCTGTTGATTTTATGGCTGGCGGGGACGATTTTCGGTAACAGTCTGGTTTTCTTTGCCAGCTCGACCCCGCGCTTTGTGCTGGCGTTTCCGCTGGTGGCGCTGCTGCTGGCGGTGGGCATCCGTCACGTGCTGCCGCTGATCGTGCCGGAGCAAATGCCAGCATGGTGGTCAAATCGGCGCTGGCGCTCTGCCGTGATGCTGACCGGATTGCTGCTGCTTACCGTGCCCTCTGTCGCGTTTTATTTTGGGCCGAATATGGTCGATTACAATCGCTTGCTGCGCAGCCAAAGCAAGGATATTGTGGATGTGATGTATCGCCTGCGTGACCTGCCGCCGGATGCGCAGATTTATATCCTGCACCTCAACGAGCAGTTCCTGTACCAGCAGCGTGTATCTGATGTGACGACGTGGTGGGGTGATCTGCCGGATCTGCATATGGAAAAGAGCACGGACACCACGCGGAAGGAACTGGCAAATCTGCCCTTAAACACGACGATTGCGGTATTTTTAGACCCGGATGATAGCGAAGCGCTGGAAATATTGCGCGAGCGGTTTGGCACGCTGCCGCAGCCCCAATACAGTCCCTATAGCAGCGTGCCACCTGACGGGCAGTATATTCTGTTTCTGATTGAGGCGGACGGGTTGGGACGTGGCCCACTTACCGATGGATAAAGGTGGCTAAAGAATGCGAGTTGATATGAGCATGACGCAGCGCCATAAAAACTGGGGATTTCTGCTGCTGGTGCTGCTGATAGCAGTCGGGTTGATTATCCTGCCGCGCACCATTGCCGTGAGCATATTTGCACTGGCGGTAACGATTGCGCTGGGTGTGGTTGCTTATCGTGGCGCTCGGTCTGGCGCGGTGCGCTTCCGTGGTTTTGTCAGCAGGTTGTCGATGCTGCAACAGCGGCGGATTGCTCGGCTGTTATGGAGTATTGCGGTCGTGGTCGCCCTACTGGCTGCGATTTGTTTTCGCCCCGAAGCGCCGGATAATCAGGTCGATATTGGCTTGCGGCTGTGGCTGCTGACTGCTGTGCTGGTCGCGCTGGCGTTTCAGTTCTGGCCGGGGACGTTACCCGCTTATTTTCAACGCCGTGATTTAGGGGATTACGTGGTGACCGGGTCAAAAGTGCGCTGGTGGCTGGTTGGTACGAGCATCCTCATATTAGGGGTGCTAACGGAGTCTAATACGTATGTATTCGGCACTGCGCTGGCGCTGAATGTTCATCTGCAATTTGGTTTGCTGGTAACCGGTTGTGTGATGCTGGCGCTGGGATTGGGTGCGCGTCGATCCGTCGTGAAAACAGAGCGGAAATCACGGCGCATTACCTGGGCGCTGGTCGGGCTGACGCTGCTGGCGTTTGCGTTGAACACCGTGGGCATTGAGGATTACGTCCACATCTGGATTGATGAGTTTCATTTTACCGATATGATCCTGCGCATGTGGGATGATCCGGCTTATCCGCTGCTGGCGCTCAATCCCAGCATCGCCGCTTTTACCTCGCTGTTCGCTTATTTGCAGATGTTATCCGTCAGCATTTTCGGCACAGAACTGACGGCCTTACGGATGGTCAGCGCATTTTTTGGCGCGGCGACGATTCCGGCGGTGTATCTGCTGGGGCGCGAATTGTTCGACCGTAAAACCGCCTTACTGGCCGCGCTGATTCTGGTGATGTTCCCGCCGCAGA
>JBBSQD010000171.1:0-13547 GCA_038258185.1 Aggregatilineales bacterium
CCCTCAAACCGGCTTTTTGCCATAGTAAAAGGGGCAAAAAAACAGGAACATGTCAGCATGTCCCTGTGATCAATCTATCTTCTCGAATAGATGGGCGTTAGTTCGGCCAACTGCCACTACCACGCCGACCAAAGCCGCGTGAGCGTCGGTTCCCGTCGTCCCCGCGATCATCCGTGCTGGATCGTGTCAGGGCGCGTTTGGCCTTCTGCACATCACTCTCGTGCTTCAGCAGCACCGTCAGCGTGGTTTCCAGCGTATGCTTATCGAGGGTATCGGCATTGAGCATCATCAGGGCTTTGGCCCAGTCAATTGTCTCGGACACACTCGGGCTTTTCTTCAAGTCCAACTGGCGCAGACTCTGCACCACACCCACGGCCTGCTCGGCCAGCTTGGCGCTGAGTTGCGGCACACGCATGCGCACGATGTTCAGCTCAGAGTCGTGGCTGGGATAATCAATGAACAGATAGAGGCAGCGGCGTTTAAGCGCCTCGGAAAGTTCGCGGGTGTTATTGCTGGTCAGCACCACAACCGGCTGATGCTTGGCTTTAATCGTACCCAGTTCCGGCACGGATACCTGAAAATCACTCAGGATTTCCAGCAGAAAAGCCTCAAATTCGGCATCGGCGCGGTCAATCTCGTCGATCAGCAGCACAACCGGCTCATCTGCGGTGATCGCCTGCAGCAGCGGACGCGCCAGCAGGAAACGGTCGGAGAAGAACACGTCTTCCTCATTCGCCAGTTTGTCAGCGGCTTCGCTCAGTGTCCCGGCACCGGACAGGATTTCGCTCAGCTTGTCGCGCAGAAGCTGCGTGTACAGCATCTGCTTGGCATATTCCCATTCATACAGGGCTTTACTTTCGTCCAGCCCTTCATAGCATTGCAGACGAATCAGGGGTTTACCGCTGGCCTTCGACCAGGCTTTTGCCAGTTCGGTCTTGCCCACGCCGGCTGGCCCTTCGGTCAGCAGCGGTTTTTGCAGCTTCTCCGCCAGAAACATCACTGTTGAAATTTCGTCAGTTGAAATGTACTGCTGTTGACTGAGTGCCTGCGTCACATGGCCTATATCGTTAAACATCGTCGTCTCCAATCCATAACAGTAATGTCTGAGTTTACCTAAAACGGGAGGTTTAGCATACTGCGTGGGGAGAACACGAAGCTGTTACTCATCTTTGCCGCGTGCTCTCCAGTCAGAAAGTCTGAATTTAGCTGTTTTGATCGATCTGTTCGTCGATTTTGCCAAAGCGTCGGGTGCGCCCACTGTAATCCAGCAACGCTGTCCGCAGTTCTTCCTTGTCAAAGTCCGGCCACAAAACCGATGTGAAATAATACTCGGAGTAGGTGCCCTGCCATACCAGGAAATTGCTGGAGCGGACTTCACCGCTGGTGCGGATAATCAGGTCGGGGTCGGGCAGTGGGCTGGTGTACATATAACTGCTGATGAGGTCGTCGTTAATCTGCTCCGGCGGGATACCTTCGCGGACGATGCGCTGCACGGCATGGACGATTTCATCACGTCCGCCATAATTAAACGCCACGTTGAGGATCAGACGGGTGTTATCCTTGGTGTAATCGCAGGCGTACTTGATTTTCTTTTGCAGAACCGGTGCGATTCCATCCATCTCGCCAATATGGCGGATCTGCACACCGCTGTCGTACAGTTCGCGCAGTTCGCGGTCAATCACCATTTCCAGAATGCTCATCAACACACGGACTTCGGCGCGGGGACGTTTCCAGTTTTCGGTAGAAAAGGCGTAAATTGTCAAAATCTCGATGCCGAAATCTGCCGCTGCCCGCAGGATCTGCCGCAGGTTTTCAGTACCCTGGCGATGCCCTTCGGTGCGCGGTAATCCGCGTGATTTCGCCCAACGGCCATTCCCATCCATGATGATCGCCACATGACGCGGCACCACGTCGGGAACAGGCAAATCCAGATTTTGATCTTCATTCACTTTAGCGACCATGTGTACCGTCCTTCGCTTGACCTAATCCGCATTTTTTAGTGTACCACACTGCCCCTGCGATACCCTAACAGGCTAAATGTCGAGAATTTCCTTCTCTTTAGCCTTGCCCAGTTCATCCACCTGCTCGATAAACTGATCGGTTAGCTTTTGTACACCGTCCTGGCCGGTTTTCATCTCATCTTCGGAAATGAGCTTCTCTTTTTCGAAGTCGCGCAGGTCGTCATTTGCGCCACGCCGGATGTTGCGCATGGTCACGCGCGCGTCTTCCATCTTCTTATGCAGGAACTTGACCAGCTCCTGACGACGGTCACGCGTCAGCGGCGGCATGTTCAGGCGGATTACATCGGAGTCCACATTGGGGTTAATGCCGATGTTGGCCGTCATGATGGCTTTCTCGATCGCCTTGACTGCCGTTTTATCGTAGGGGCGAATCAGAATCTGCATAGCTTCCGGCGTAGAGATATTGGCAAGCTGGCGCAGTTCCGTCTCCTGCCCATAATAATCCACGATGATACGGTCGACCAGCGCAGTGCTGGCGCGTCCACCGCGGATGCCGTGCAGGTCTTCCTCATACATGCCGAGGGAAGACTTCATCTTTTGTTTCGTTTCACTCAAAATATCATCTATCATCGTCTTTTACCTATCTCAGTGGCACTTGCCGCCCACAGCTTAAAGCCCAGACGGGCAGACAGTGCTCATGAAAAACACAATAAACAAATCGGACATCACAAACGCACCCGCCGCTATCCATAGAGTATAAACAGAAAGCCTAAGTCGGCACCTGCCAGCCCTGCCAACCGCGTGCCTGCCATGCGGCATAGAGCGCGACAGAACCCACCGTCGCCACATTCAGGCTGGCGACATGCCCACGCATCGGCAGCGTCAACAGCATATCGCAGTTATCGCGCACCAAGCGGCGGATGCCCTCACCTTCGCTGCCCAGCACCAATCCCAGCGACATGTTTAAGTCAGTACGATCCATCGGCGGTACATCCGGGCCGACATCCAGCCCCACCATCCAGACATCCTGGGCTTTAAGGTCTTTCATGGTCGTCACCAGGTTGGTCACCTGGATAAAATTGAGATGTTCCACCGCTCCCGATGACGCATTCACCACCGACGGCGTGACTGATACGCTGCGACGTTCCTGCATAATGATGCCATGCACACCGACCGAATCCGCGACACGCAGTAACACACCCACATTCTGCGGGTCTTTCAACAAATCCAGCAGCAGCAGAAACGGTTTTTCGCCGCGCTTCTGCGCCAGATCAAAAGCATCTTCAATATCGACATACGGATACGGCCCGACGCGCAGCACCATATTCTGATGATTGGCGCCATTAGCCAGATCATCAATAATGCGGCGTGGCACTCGCCGGATGTTCACATTGCGCTCAGTAGCGGTTTTCATAATCTCCGCGACGAGACCTTTTTCATCAACCGATTCGGTCACCAGCAGTTGTTCCATCTTCCGCCGTCCAGCACGGAGACATTCCATCACTGCCCAATGACCGTACAAAAACTCCGGCATGGCGCTTACTCCGTCCGCCAGATAGTGCCCTGAGCGCCATCTTCGAGGACAACCCCCAGTTTCGCCAGTTCATCACGGATGCGGTCACTTTCCGCGTAATTTTTGTTGGTGCGTGCCTGCGCCCGCATGTTAATCAGCATTTCGATCAAACCAGCCTCGCGCTGTGCGCTGCCGTTAGAAGCCGCTTCATGCGCCGGGATAATCCCCAGCACGTCGCCGCCCAATTCGCCATAGATCTGTTCAATCGCCTGCAAAGTGTTCATGCCCACAGTCGTATCGCCATTCAGCAGTGTATTCACATCACGCGTGAGTTCCTGCAATGTCGCCAGCGCACGGGGCGCATTGAAATCGTCATCCATCGCTGCTGTAAAATCAGCTTTGGCTTTATCCAGCCGTTCATTAAAGCTGTTGCCCTCGTCGCCTTCTGGCGCGTGATTCATGCGCTGGCGTGTCAGGCGAACCGCACCGTATAAGCGTTCCCAGCCGCCTTCCGCCGCCACCAGCGACTCATCATGATAATTGACCGGGCTGCTGTAATGGGCGCTCAGTGTAAACATGCGGATCACTTCAGGACGGTAATCGGCCAGAGCATCCTTAATCGTCACAAAGTTGCCCAGACTCTTGCTCATCTTGGTAGGGATACCGTCCATATCCGGCACCATCAGGCTGCCAGCCAGCATCCAGTAACGAGCAAACTCCGCATCGTTGGCGCATTCACTCTGCGCGATTTCGTTCTCGTTGTGCGGATAAATATTGTCGATGCCGCCACCGTGAATATCAAAGGTCGGCCCCAGATATTTGCGCGACATAGCGGAGCATTCGATATGCCATCCGGGGAAACCTTCACCCCACGGGCTGTCCCAGCGCAGAATATGTTCTGGTTCGGCATTTTTCCACAGCGCGAAATCCTCTGGATTGCGTTTTTCCTCGCGCACATCCTCGCGTGAACCTGCTTGCTGGGTATCCACCTTGCGGTTGGACAGTTTGCCGTAATCTTCGTCTTTACTCACATCAAAATAGACTGTGCCATTGGCTTCATAGGCAAAGCCTTTGTCAATCAGTTGTCCGATCATCTGGATCTGTTCGGGAATATGACCGCTGGCACGGGGCGAGATATCGGGTCGCACCACGTTGAGCGAGTCCATATCATCGAAGAAGCTGCGGGCGAAAGTCTCCACCAGCTGCATCGGACGCGCCTGATTCTGACTGGCGCGTTTGAGAATGCGATCTTCGCCGGTGTCGGTTAAATGGCCGACATCCGTAATATTCTGTACATAAAACACATCGAGACCGCTGTAACGCAAATAACGCACCACAATATCAAACGAGATATAGGTACGGGCGTGGCCGATGTGGGCATGGTCGTAAACGGTAGGGCCACACACATACATGCCAACCTGCCCCTCGTGCAAGGGCGTAAAGGTCTGTTTTTCGCGGCCTAATACATTGTAAATCTGCAATGGCATGGTGATCATGTCCTCAAAGCGCAATCCTGTTGAATGCGGATAATTGTAACGCAGATTGCCCACAGGGCATAGGTTCTCAATCTCTGTACAACGGAGTTGGCCTTAAGATAGAGTTATATCTGTCGTCCGTTATAAACCTGTGCGGCAGGGGGCAGATCATGAGTAATTTACAGGACAACATTATGCCTTTAGCAAAATTCCGTCGTGAACATATTTTAATCGTGCTGGTCATGGCGTTCACATTTTTCGCGCATGTGCTGCCCTCACCGCGCACGATTGACGACGCGTTTATCACCTTCCGCTACAGCCGCAACATCGTCAGCGGCGAAGGCTTCGTCTATAACCCCGGTGTGCATACACTCGGCACAACCACGCCGCTGTATACCCTGCTGATGTCCGGCATCAGCGCGCTGACGGGCGGCCAGGATTATCCGTGGTATGCGCTGACCGTCAACGCGCTGGCCGATGCCTGCACGGCGGCCTTGCTGCTGCTCATCGTCAAGCGTTTGACCGGCAATCTGTGGATGGGGGCGCTGGTTGGCGCATTATGGGCTATCTCCCCGGTCAGCGTAACTTTCGCTGTGGGTGGTATGGAAACCAGCCTGAATATCCTGTGGCTGATCGTGACTTTTTACTGCTTTCTGATTAAACGTCCGGTGTGGATGGGCGTGTTTATCGGGCTGGCATTCCTTACCCGCATCGACACGCTGATTTTCACCGGCCTGCTGCTGCTGTATCAGCTTGGGGAAACCTGGCTATCCACCGCCGGAAAGCCGCTGTCAGAGCGCATTCCGTGGCGTGTCTGGCTGGCGGCCTTATTAGTGGTGCTGCCGTGGGTGCTATTCGCCTGGGCGTATTTTGGCTCCCCCGTGCCGAATTCGATCTCCGCCAAAAGTGTGGCCTATATTCTGCCGCCCGGTTCGGCCTTTGCGCAATTATTCCGTGCCTATATCGTGCCCTTCTCGGAGTTTCAACTGGTTGGCTCATTAGGCGTGATGATCCTGACTGCGCTTTATGGCGGTCTGACTCTGGTGGGCTTACTATATATCTTTCGCAAGCAACCGCGTTTTATACCGCTGGTGATTTATCCGTGGGTATATATGCTGGTTTTTTCAGTCGCCAATCCGCTGATTTTCCGCTGGTATACCGCGCCACCCTTACCCGCGTTGATGATTACATTGATTGCTGGCGTGTGGGCATTGGTCGAAGCGGTTGAGACAGCACGGCCAACCTGGCGTGCCGGGACGATTGCCGCTGCGGTGTTGGCGCTGTTCTGGGGAGCGGCTTCGCTCAGTGGCTGGGTAATGCAGCCCGATCACGGCCCCACCCGGCCAGCCCCGCAGATGGCATGGCACCAGATCGAATTGTATTATCAGCGGATTGGCACCGAACTGCGCGAAGAATATGGGGTCACCCCCGCCAGCCGTGTCGCTTCCGGTGATATCGGCGCAATCGGTTATTTCAGCGGTGCCACTATCATTGATACAGTCGGATTGGTCACACCGGAATTAAGCGTGTATTATCCTATTAATCCCACCTTGATCGTTCCTGATCAGAATTACGCCATCCCGCCGCAGCTCATCTACGACACCAACCCGCAGTATCTGGTCACCATGGAGGCATTTGTCCGCCTGGGATTGGAAACAGAGTCGCGTTTTCAGAGCGACTACGAATTGATTGAGGAAATCCCGACCACTTTCTATGGCACCGGGATGCGTCTTTATCAGCGTGTCAATTAACTTACCATCCCTTCAGATTGAGAATGATTACGAATAGGATACCTGTGGCATGAGTACCAGCCTAACGTTAGCCGGCAAAGAACAATTATCACGCTTGTGGCATCTTCTGACCGACCCATCCGCACAGGTGACGGTACCTGATGACCAACGCAAAGCACGTATTTTATCGACGATGCTTTTGATTGCCCTGCCGCTGGCTTTCGGCGGCGTAGTCGCGCCCCTGATTGTGAGTGGGGTTCCTGCTCTGACGCAGGTGCCTGAATTCTGGTTCGCAGTAATCTCGTGTCTGATTCTGCTGATCGCCTATGCGTTCAGCCGGACAGCCTTTTATCAACTGGGTGCGTTGATCGCGATTGTCAGTACTTGGATTATAGTTTTCCTGGTACTGTGGCTAACCCCCGCCAAAAATCAGTTCGGTTTTTTCTATCTGGTGGTCCCCGTGCTCTTAAGTGGTGTATTTTTATCGATGCGCACCACGATTATCGTGGCAGTTATCAATATCCTGGGGATGTATGTTTTCGTTTTCTTAAGCCCTGATGTGACGCTGATAGACATCAGTGTCTCTATAAGTTTCAACCTCATTATGTACCCGTTGATGTTTCTGGCTTTCCAACAACGTGCCCTGTTAGAAACACAACGCCAGAAGCAGAATCAAGAGGAAGAGCTTCAGGCCGAATCGCTGCGGATGGAGCTGGATAAAGAGCGCCAGTTAGGTGAACTGCGTAACCAGTTCATGACCATGATTTCGCACGAGTTCCGCACACCATTAGCGACGATTCTCTCGTCATCACAGATTTTAGAGCGTTACCGTGATCGTATGGATTATCAAAAACAGATGGGGTATTTCAACATAATCAGCGAGCAGGTGCACCGCCTGACCCACATGATCGAAGATGTGCTGCTGCTCAGCCGTCTGGCCGCCGGTCAGATTCATCTGGAACTGGCCAATCAGAATGTGGTTAATTTCAGCAGAGCGATCATCGGTGGCATGCGGGTGGAGCCGGAACGCATTCAACTCAAAGTTCAGGGGAGCGACGAAATCGTCTATTTTGACCCCACCGCGCTGGAGGCCATCCTCAAGAAACTGCTGAGTAATGCGGTCAAATATTCAGCCAATGATTCGGTTGTCGAAGTGGATCTGGCACCGTCAAAGCATGGTCTGCATATCGTGGTGGGGGATCATGGAATTGGTATCCCGCCGGATGATCAGGTGCATTTATACGAGCATTTCCACCGTGGCAGCAACATTTCCAATATCCCCGGTACCGGCCTGGGCTTGAGCATTGTCAAGCATTACGTTGATCTGATGCAGGGCCAGATTACCGTCACCAGTGAGCTTGACCGGGGCACCACGTTTGAGGTGAATTTACCCTGCCCCAGTTCGTCGAACAAACCACACACAGCGCAATAGATCACTATTGCCCGGCGATGGTGCGTGATTCTGGCGGCGCGTAATTCGTCACGCTGAAGGGTATCGCCGCGCTGACCTGAAGACTGCCATCAGCCAATTGCGCCTCAGCCACCAGTTCATGGTCGCCCAATTCCAGCGGCCACCAGAGTGCCCACGGCGCCTGATTAACGGTGCCTAAGGTCTCACCGTTGAGGATATAAGTCACGGCTTCGGTTGTGGGCGGTGTGCCTACCGTCAGCCGGACGCGCTGACGATCATCCGGCAGCAGCGGCGAAAGCTGAAAAACCGTGTAGGGGTCAGGCATTAACAGCCGTACCTGAAGCGCTTCATCCGGGGGACGGACGACTGCGCCGACTGGCGGCTGTGGATAACCATTGCGGATCGCCCAGTCACGGGCTTCCTGCGGCAGCACGGCATACACCCGCTCGATCTGGCGGTCAGCCGGTGTGCTGTCATCCGCAAGCAGGCCGGTTTCGCGGTCAATCACAAACGTCTGATAAATATTATCCAGTTCAGTTGGCTCTGTGCCTTCGATGAAAAGCTCCGAGCGCCGCAGAGGGCAGTCTGGCGTAGGCAGCAATCCGCTGAGTGCGCACACTTTCTGCTGCACCAATCCATCTGGCCTGCGGAACGGAATTTCCGGCTGACCGCGCAGCACACGCCGGATAAACTGATTCCAGATGGGCCCGGCCCCGGTCACACCCGTGGCATCGACCATCGGCGTATTATCGGCATTACCGACCCACACGCCAACTACCAGATTCGGCGTGTAACCCATCACCCAGTTATCGCGATAATCGGTGGTGGTGCCGGTTTTGGCGGCAGCCGGACGGCCAATATCTAACGCACTGTTGATGCCATAACCGGGGATTCGAGCTTTCGAGTCGCTGATAATATCGGTGATGATATAACTGATGCCTTCATCCAAGACTCGATTGTCCAAATGCGGAGGCCGCCATTCATAAACCGGCGTGCCATCGCGCTGATCAATCTTCAGGATGTAGACCGGTTCTACATAGTAACCGCCATTGGGAAAAATGCTGTAGGCCTGGGCCATGTCCAGCAGACGGACTTCGCCTCCACCCAATGTAATCGACAGGTCAACCTGCGTATTCTCCGCCAGTGTGGCGATTCCGGCATTAGCCAGCAGTTGAATCAGCGGTTGCAGGCCGACATCCTCCAGCGCGACGACTGCCGGGATATTATAGGAAGAGGCAAGCGCTTCCCGCACCAGCACCGGGCCATGCTCCACCAGGCCAAAATTCGCCGGGGTATAACTTTCCAGCCGCCGCGTGACAAACGGCGTTTTCACGTCCAGCACCATTGTGGCCGCTGTCCACGGGTCAGGTAGATTGGGATTCATCGTCGCCGCATAGGTAAACGGCTTGAGCGCACTCCCCGGCTGACGTAAAGCCAGCGCCGCATTGACCGCGCCGTCGATGTTTTCGTCAAAATAATCCGGGCTGCCAAGCATAGTCAGCACCTGTCCGGTGTACGGATCGAGCGCCACTACAGCGACATTTTTGGCATTAGCTGGCGGACGTGTACCCGGTAGTGGGTTGTTGAGATAATCAAGCTGTGTCTGAGCAATTTCCTGCGCGATATTCTGCCAGTCCAGATCAACCGTCGTGATGACATCCAGCCCTTGCTTATAGAGCAGATCGGGGTAATCGCGCTGAAGCTGTGTCCATACTGCCATCACAAAATGCGGCGCTTCAATCGGGAAACGGGTCGCGGCAAATTGCAGTTCATCAACCAGGGCGCGATCGGCCTCTGCCTGTGTGATATAGTCGTTATTGACCATCAGGCCCAGCGCGACTTCCTGCCGGGATTTTGCGGAGTCCAACTGCGTCAGTGGGTCATAAGCCGCTGGATTTTGCAGCATCCCCGCCAGCAGAGCACACTCCGCCAGTGATAAATCCGTCGCTGACTTGGCGAAATAAGCGCGTGCCGCCCCCTCGATGCCATAGGCGAGATTGCCAAAATAGGCCTGATTGAGATACAGCGTCAGAATGTCGGCTTTGCTGTAGGCATTTTGCAGACGAATGGCGAGAATACTCTCGCGCAGTTTACGCTCGATACTGCGTTCGATGCGCTGTTCCGGTTCCAGCAGCGTGTTACGCGCCACCTGCTGCGTGATGGTACTGCCACCTGCCAACACCTCGCCACCACGGATGTTAATCGCCAGTGCACGGGCAATACCGACTATATCCACGCCGGGATGACTGTAAAAATTGGCATCTTCGGTGGCAATGACCGCGTTCTGACAATGCGCCGGAATAGCATCCAGCGCGACGGCGGTATTACGGCCACCATCCGTAGGCAGAATCTCATACAGCAGCCGCTGATTGCGGTCATAAATGCGCGTCGAGGGCAGGGCGAGTCCGGCTTCAAGCTGGTCAATCGATGGCAGGCCGGTAAACAACCAGACATAGATGCCCGCGCTCAATCCCAGCACAAACACCAGCAGCGACAGCAGAATTTTTTGTTTGCGCGACCGAGCGCGCCAGAAATTTCGCAACCGTTTCATGCCCCTATTTTAGCGGAAATCCAACACACCGTAGATGACGAATGCCTGACGGTTAGCCAATGCTGAATTTTTTGTGAAGCTGAAGAACTTAATGTTTTGTAGGGAAGTACAATCTATGATCAACAGACCACCACATTTCAATTTATTGGGATCATATGGTAAACCTTTCATCTCAGGGATACACCTTCCAGCAGAGCCATTTTAGCACGGACTGGAATTTTGTTTTTCTGGTCCCTTTTGTACTATTTTACCTCTCACCTAATCATCAGATAAATGATGTGAGTAGGAGAAATGTGGGAGAAGTTCCACCGGAATGATTTTACGGCCTTCAAACTCAAGCAATTCAACCCCTCTTACTTCTATACCTTTGCCTGCTAGGACCTCAACAAGATTAAATTGGGTTGAAGTAAAATATGGAGATGGAAAAACATCCAGTAACCCTCACCGACAAAGAACGCCGAAAACTGGTGGACATGGTGACCAAAGGCCGCAACAAAGCGTCATATATTCAGCGGGCACACATCCTGCTGAAGAGTGCCGACGGCAAGACGGATGCTGAGATCAGTCAGTGGACTTGTCCGATAAAGGTCAAGATATCTATGTGATAAACGCTGACGGATCGAACTCAGTGAATCTCACTAATACAGAGGCTTACTATGATGGTGAACCAGACTGGCAACCGCTTCCTGTGGAAAGTCAGCCACCAAAGACTGATACAGACTTAGATTAGTAGAATCAAAAACGGGACAGAGTTGATCTGTCCCGTTTTTGATTCCATATTAAACTGAGATGATGTCGCATTTCTTCAAGACGCTCCGCAGCTAATTTTTTACACTGATCTCATATACAAATAGAGATTGGATAAGGGAATGAACATGATGGTGGATGGCAAAGTGATCCTCGTGACAGGAACGCGCGGTATTGGCGGCGCGTGTGCGCAATTACTGGCGCAACGTGGGGCAAAAGTGGTGGTGACTTACAAGCAAAATCGGGAAGCCGCTGAAAAGTTGATGTCCACTATTGCAGAAAAGGGTGGCGAAGCCCAAGCTTATCAGGCTGATGTACTGGACACCAATCAGGTCAATCAACTGGTGGATAAAATCGGAAATCAATATGGCCGTTTAGATGTTCTGGTGAGCAACGCCGCTGTCGGCTGGCTGCAAAAATCCTTTGATCAGATCCGCTGGGAGGAGTTTTATAGTGAGGTCAATCATGAACTTAAAGCGGCCTTCGACCTCACGAAAGCCGTATTGCCATTGATGATGAACCAGCAATCAGGAGCATTGATTTATATGGCGAGTAATTTAGCCACGCACACACTGACTGATACGATTGCATCCAGCACAGCGAAAGCAGCCCTACTCGCTTTTATGCGCAATATCGCCTCAGAATATGGGCCATCCGGCATTAGGGCTAATGCAGTGTGTCCGGCAATGGTCAGCACGGAACATAATCAATATCTGCCGCATGCGGCTATCGAGGCGATCAAAACTTACACGCCGCTGCGCCGAATCGCCACACCGGAAGAGGTCGCTGGAGTGGTGGCGTTTCTGGCAAGTGATGACAGTGAATTTATGACCGGCAGGTATCTGCTGGTAGATGGTGGTAAAACGCTGGCCGCTTAGTCATTTCAGAAGGTTCTGACAAACGCTTTATTTCATTTCAACGCTTTCGCGATAAGATGAGATGAAGCGTTTGTCCATCAAAAAGTATGATTGATCCCTATGGCTTATCGTGAATATGCACCCCATCCCCTGTTAGCGGATTACATCAAATGTTTTTGGGTGATGGAGCGTGATTTCCAACCCTTAAATGGCACGCTTGATATCCTGCCGGATAGTTATATTGAGCTGATCTTCAATACAGGCAGTCCATGTAAGGTGGATGATGGGCAATCTGTGTGGGAGCTTCCCGACTGTTATCTGGTAACGCTGTTTGATAAACCGTTTCGGTTGCGCACAACTGGTGTACTCAAAACCATTGGGGTGCGCTTTTTTGCCTGGGGATTTTTCCCGCTGACAGGAATTCATCTGGACGCTTCTGAGACTATTCACATGCTCGATAGTGACTGGCAAAATCTCACTGCACATATCGCCACGTTGGAAAGTGAAAGCACAGTGGAGTTGCTCCAACAGCACTTTATTCAATATGCCTTGCGTATGAAGAACCATGAGCCTGAAGTTCGACACGTTTCTCAAAGGTTGTTTGAGCAGAAGGGTGACGTGAAGATTGAAGATCTGGTACAGGAGAGCCATCTTTCACGACGCCAATTAGAGCGCCGATTTCGGACAGAAGTGAGGATGTCTCCCAAAACGCTCGCCCTGCGCATGCGTTTTGAACACGTGCGTGATCAACTGTGTGGTAATCCCGAAAGTAATCTGGCTAAGCTGGCCGCAGATTATGGTTATGCCGATCAGGCTCACCTGAGCCGGGAATTCAAGTTATTCAGTAATCGAACCCTCAGTCAGTTTATCGCTGAAATCCGCCCGATGCGCGAGGATATGCGTTACGGTGTCGCCTTCCCCCAAGCTGGAAACTGAGTAAGAGAATCAAAAACGGGACAGAGTCGATCTATCCCGTTTGACTTTAGCTGCTTAGGCCTGCGCCTTCAAACGCGCCATGTGCTGCATCCGAAACTTATTGACCTTCGGACGGACGACCAGCTTGCAGTAGGGCTGGTTGGGGTTATTGGCGAAGTATTCCTGATGATAATCCTCAGCCGGGTAAAAGGCCTCTGCTGCGCTAATCTCCGTGACGATGGGATCATCCCACAGGCTGGCGGCTGCGGCCATTGCTTCACGGGCGATCTTTTCCTGCTCCGGGCTGTGATAGAAGATCACCGAGCGATACTGTGTGCCGATATCCGCGCCCTGCTGGTTGAGCGTGGTCGGGTCATGGACGGTGAA
>JBBSQD010000172.1:0-13497 GCA_038258185.1 Aggregatilineales bacterium
TCTCCCGAATGATATTGTCCAGCACGCCCAACGCGCGGAAGAAATCGGCTTTGAATACGCGCTAATTTCGGACCATTTTCACCCCTGGGTGGATAAGCAAGGCCATAGTCCCTTTGTGTGGAGCGTCATCGGTGCGATTGCCCACACCACCAAAAATCTGCGACTCGGCACCGGTGTTACCTGCCCGATGATCCGCATCCACCCGGCGATTATCGCCCAGGCCGCCGCTACCAGCGCCGCCATGATGCCGGGACGTTTCTTCCTGGGTTTGGGCACCGGTGAGAATCTCAACGAGCATATTCTGGGAGATCGCTGGCCGGGATACGAGCAGCGCATCGCCATGTTTGAGGAAGCGGTCGAGGTGATTCGCTTATTGTGGCAGGGCGAAAGCACCACCCATTACGGCAAATACTATACGGTGGAAAATGCCCGCATCTACACCCTGCCCGACGAACTCCCGCCACTGATGATTGCCGCCAGTGGCGAAAAATCTGCCGAGCGCGCCGGGAAAATCGGCGACGGCCTCATCACGGTTGCACCGGATAAAAAAGTCATCCAGAGTTTCGACAAAGCCTCCGGTGGAGATAAACCGCGTTACGGCAAGCTGACCGTCTGCTGTCACAAGGATGCCGCCGAAGCGCGGAAAATGGCGCTGGAAATCTGGCCGAATGGCGGCCTGCACGGTGAACTGAGCCAGGAACTGCCGACACCGGCGCATTTTGAACAGGCCAGCAAAAATGTCCGCGAGGAAGATGTCGCGGAGAGTGTGCTGTGCGGTAATGATGTCGAGCAGCACAAGCAGAAAATCCAGGAATTTATCGACGCGGGTGTTGAGAACGTCTATGTCCATCAGGTCGGCCCCGATCAGGAAACCTTCTTCAAATTCTACGAAAGCAAAATTCTCCCCGAATTTATGTCGGTCAAAGCCTAGACCCATATCTTTATCCATTTCAATGGGCTTACAGGTTATCCCTGTAAGCCCAACTCCTGTTACTATCTCCAAGCGCTTCACGCCAGTTTAAGCTAAACTCCTGAAATAATTTTATGGCACACAAAGGCACCTATGATCCCTCAGAGTCCCGTACTCGGCATCGACATCGGCGGCACAAAAATCGCCGCGGGACTGGTTCAGGCCGATGGCACGATTCTTCAGTCGCAAATTGCCCCCACACCCAGCGGCGGTAGCCAGCCGATTCTGCAAACGGTTATCAATTTGTGCCGCCCCCTGCTGGCTTTACGCGCCGATGTGCCAGCCATTGGCGTCGGAACTGCCGGTCAGGTTGACCCATCCAGCGGCATAATCACCTATGCCAATCAGAATCTACCGGGCTGGCAGGGTACGTCCGTCGGGGAGCAATTAAAGGCCGCGTTGGGACGTCCCGTGATTGTCGATAATGATGTCAACGCGATGGCCTTTGGCGAAAGTCAGATCGGCGCGGGAGCGGGTTACGATCACATCTTGTTTGTGACAGTCGGCACCGGGATCGGCGGCGCGTGGGTGCAAAACGGTAAACTCTGGCGCGGCGCTCATTTCAGCGCAGGTGAAATCGGTTATCTGGTGGCAGGCTGGGAAGACGGCAAGCCCGTGACGGTTGAGCAGCGTGCCAGCGGCCCCGGCATGACCGCACATTATCGCCAGCTTAGCGGCACAAACGCCCCGATTACATTGGTCGAAATTGCCGCTTTGGCGCAAAATGGCGATGCGACTGCACTGGCCGTGATCCGCGAAGGTGCGCACATTCTGGGGACGGTGCTGGGATCGGCGCTGTGCCTGCTCGACCCGCAAATCGTGATTATCGGCGGTGGCGTCCCCGGCATAGGTGAACTGTGGTGGCGGCCATTTGAAAACGCCCTGCGCGGCATTGATTTACCGGCGCCGCAGCAGGTTCAGATCAGCCGCGCGCGTTTTGATACCGTCGCGGTCATGATCGGCGCGGCACGTCTGGCGTTGACTTTAGTCTGACCTGTGCAAAATACTGAATTATTTCAACTTTTTACAGGAGCATAACAGATGACGACCTTTAGCTTACCCTCGTTACCGGCTGACCTTCACTGGCAGAATGACCCCCTCGACTGGAAAGTCGATTCCGAATCGATTCTGACGATTACCGCTGGCGAAATGACCGACTGGTTTATCGACCCCGGTGGCACGGTCAATAACAGCAATGCGCCGTCCGCGCTGTTCACCCCGCCGGACGCAGACTTTATGCTCAGTGCCAAAATCACCGTCAACCTGACCTACACCTATGACGCAGGTGTGCTGCGCATCCATAGCCAGAACGATGTGTGGGCCAAAGTCTGTTTTGAGTATTCCCCACAGCAGCAGCCGATGGTCGTCTCAGTAGTCACACATGGCACATCGGACGATTGTAATTCGGTCGTCATTGACGGAAACAGCATCTATATGCGGCTGGCACGGATGGGCAAGGCCTTCGCCTTCCACTATTCGCACGATGGTCAGTTATGGCACATGGTCAGACATTTTTCGCTGGGTGACCTGAACACCGTGCAGATCGGTTTTGCGGCGCAATCTCCGCGTGGCGAGAAATGCACCGCCGTCTTTTCCGAGATACAGTATCAGGCACGACGCTTGCAGGACATCCGCAGCGGCGAATAGCTATACGAAAATGCTGTATGGGCAGGGCATGCCCTGTCCGTACAAGTTATTTTATTTGCAGGGATAAATGTAAGTTTTCAATCCACAATACTTGAATTTATTTCAGGATAAACCATGCTGACAAAAGAAGATTTTATCAGGCAGGTGCGCGGCAGATTAATCGTGTCGTGTCAGGCGCTGGCGGATGAGCCGCTGCACAGCCCGTACATCATGGCACGGATGGCGGTGGCCGCGCAGGCAGGCGGCGCGGTCGGTATTCGCGCCAACAGCCCGGTGGATATCGCCGCCATTAAAGCAGCGGTCAATCTGCCGGTCATCGGCTTATACAAAGACGGTGACAGCGGCGTATATATCACACCGACGTTGCGCCATGCGCGTGAAATCGCGGAAGCTGGGGCGGACATCATCGCGCTGGATGCCACGCAGCGCCCGCGACCGGATGGCAGTCAACTGGCCGATCTCATCGCGCAGATCAAGAACGATGTGGGGGCAATGGTGCTGGCCGATGTCTCCACGCTCGAAGAAGGGTTGGCGGCAGCGGCTTATGGCGCGGATTTTGTCGCGCCGACACTGGCCGGTTATACCGATTACAGCGTCAAACAGGCTGGCCCGGACTTTGATCTGCTGCGGGCGCTGGTGGCGCAATCGAGCGTGCCGGTCATCGCGGAAGGCCGCATCCGCACACCGGAAGAAGCCCACGCCACCCTGCAAACCGGTGCCTTATGTGTGGTCGTCGGCTCGGCCATCACCCGCCCCCAATGGATCACGGCACAGTTTGTGGCCGGTTTGAGCGCGAAATAAGATTGAGTAATCCTGAAGTTCGCTTGACTAAAAACGGTCACATGCCTAGCATTAAGGAAAGCACTTCATCGCAAGGAGATGTTTATGCCAGAAACACCACCAAAAGAAACCGTAGATCAACCTAAGTCACAGGAAAAGTCCAATTTCCGTACCCGATGGCCTGCCTGGGCAAAGCAACTGCCCCGCACCAATTTTCCTGAAAGCCCCAAAACGGACTTTGAATTGATCGACAGGGAGCGAATGCGTGAACTTCTGACAAGGAAAGGGGCATCCGCAGAGGCCATTAAGCGCCTGGATGACGATCTGGAATTTCTGAACCACGAATTATTACGCCTTTTTCGAGAACGTGACCACAGAGCCAGCCAGCAGCAGAATCTCTACCGGCTGTTCCAGGTCAGTTTTATGGTGCTGGCGGCTGTCGCCACCCTGATTGGTGCGTTTCAGGCCTTAGCATTGAACGATAATCCCAATCTTGTGCCTTTGCTGGCCTTGCTGGAAACCATTATCGCCCTGTTGACGACCTATCTGGCGACGATCAGTGGCCGCGAACCACCACTCCCCTTGTGGCTGGCTAATCGCCGCCGGGCCGAGTATCTGCGACGCGAGTATTTCCGGTTTGTGATGGATATGCCGCCCTATGATATGGTCAGCGGTTATGAAAGACGTTTGCTGCTGTCCGCACGGGCAGCCAATATCAGCCGTGGGGTCTACCCGGATAAACAGGGTGAACAGGCAGGAGGAGGCTAATGGCGAATTTAAGTCGTGAAGATCTGGAAGCGCGTTACGAGGTCTTTGACAAGTTTGCGCTGAATGACCAGCGTGATTATTACAAATCCACCATCGCTAAGTTCCGTACCTCTGCCAGCCAGGTCAATCGCTACCGGGCGCTTTTCGCTTTCCTGACCGGGTTATCGGCAGCGCTGGCAGGTTATATCGTGCAGGTAAATTTTCTCGAGGGGTCATATTGTACAACTGGCGCGGCGGGTGTAGGTACAAGCCATTGCCAGATCATGCAGTTTCTTTTAGGGGTGTTCATTATCGGTTCTATCGCCATGCCAGCTCTGGGCGCGTTTTTCAATACCCTGGCGGACCTGTATCAATGGGATCGGCTCATTACCATTTACGATGCGGCGATGGAAAATATCGAAGTGGCCGATGCCCGTTCACCCATTAAAGAAATGGATGACCTGCATTATCGCGCCAGTTTGCGCGCCTTCACCGAAGGCACTCTACTGGTCATGAGTGATGAAACCGCCCAATGGGGACAATCCATCCGTGTGCCGCCCCAGTTGGAAAATTTTATTGAAGAAGAACGCGAAAAAGCGCAAGATCTCGAAAAGAAGACCCGGCTGGATAAAGCAAAAGAGGCCGATGCCTCAGCCAAGGCTGTCGTCCAACCCCAGTCACCGAGTGAATTTGATGCGTTTGAGAAAAATCTGCAAGATCAGGAAATGGCCGAAATCGCCCGCCGCCGTCAACAGCGTCTCGACCAGTTGAGCCAGGCCGGGCAGGAACTTGACCATAATCCACCCCCTACACCACCGACTGACCCTAAAGAGCCGGAAGGCTAAATTGCCCGTACTTCAATAAATCCAAGTCACTCATTGCCGCTCACATCTGATAGAAAATCTACTTCATTCAGACATGAGCGGCATTCCTGTTTACGGTGCATTTTAGAATCTAAAGTGGGGATTTATGCGGCTAATCAGATTGTTCTCGATTTTTTGTTTGCTAAACATAAATGTTATAAGCCATGCTCAGGACGAACCCTCCCCAATTGAGCATGCGCTCTTCACCATGACCATTGGCAGTAGTTATCCAAATTTCATTTTTCCAGTAGCCGAATGGCGGCAAGACAGCCTCTCCTTTCAGGTTCCGTATTACTATGAGTCCGTTTCTTCCCTCCTTCAGTATTTCATCCCATCGGGTGAAATTCGGATTACTGATGGTCGAGGAATATGTAAATTCGATTTTTCAGACGAGCAAATCACAATATTCGAGGGATTGGATTGTGCAATCTCTGTCTCACCAGATGGGCGATATGTTATTTATCCATTGCAGGAGCAGATCTGTGGCGAAAGTTGTTCTAATTTACTGGCCGTCGGTAATCTTGAAGCAGGCACGTATGCGACGATTCGTAAAGCCCCTGACTCTGGTAATTTTGTCCGCTGGAGTGAAGACAGCAGCGCTTTTCTGATCATGGATTATGGGCAGGTAGGCGGTATTGGCGGTATCTGGTATATAAAAATGCCCGAAAATGGAACTCTCGAATCTGCACTTGAACCTATCTTGCTGGAAAACTTTAGTGTGGGTGATATTGGTTTCGTGGATATTTCACCTGATGGGCAGCAGGTGCTCATTCGAGGCAATGGAACCACCCATGAAGGGCTTACTTTATGGGATGTCCGCTCCGAGTCATCTGATCAGCAGTTTGCCGCCTGGGCAGATGGTCAGATAATTCTCCGAGATCAGGCGACGGCTGGGGCAAGTTTCCTACCAGATGATGAGCAGCATCTGCTGATTATCCTCGAACAGGGCGTCGTCTTATATGATTTGGAAACCGAGCAAATACAGATTATCAACCCGGATGTGAATACGCGCTGGGCTGAGTGGGCATATTTCTCGCCTGATCTCCGCTATGTATTAGTTTATGATAGTTGGCCCGGAGGGTTGGAAGGTGAGCAACTAACGTTATTTGAAGTGAATCCGGCAAGTCAAGATCACTAGCGCCCCTTATAGCATATTTTTACCTATAAGGGGCAACAAATTTATAGGTTCATCCATGCTAAATCGTTTCGTAGCTTAAGCCCCACAGTCCGATTGCGTCCGCCAGAATCGACTGAGTACCGACGATCAGAATCGTGCCGTTCTGTCCGGCCTGTTCACGCGCCTGCTGGACAGCCTGCTCCAGATCAGGCGCATACTGCACGTTGCTATGATATTCTCCGGCAATCGACAAGGCCTGCTCCTGCGGCAGAAATTTCAGGCTGGGGTTGCGGGCTGTTTCGGTCAGAATCAACTGCTGGCTGACCGGAGCCAGTGCGCCAAAAACCCCGCGATAATCCTTGTCATCCGGCACGGCGATGATGCTGATGACCGGCTCGTGCAGGTCACGGCGCACACTTTCCACCAGCGACTCCGCCGATTCGCGATTAATCGCGCCATCCAGATATACGGTCGGCTGATCCTGTAATTTCTGGCAGCGACCCGGCCAGACGACATCTGCCAATCCTTCACGGATACCTGCAATATATTCCGGTGAACTGTGCGCCATCCCCGGCAAACGCGCATGCGCATTCCCGGCGGCAATCACCGCCAGCGTCGCGTTCATAATCTGATAGCGTCCGCGCAGCGACAGCTCGACCTGACCATAACGCCCCAGTTCCATCAGGATGCCCTTTTCCGTTTCCCCGATATACTGCCCCATATCCAGCGGCGCAATCCAGTCAAACTGAGCATCTTCGATTTCCGCTTCACGCGCCAGCACGTCCATCACTTCCGGCGCCTGGGGCACACTGTAGGCATGACTGCGCGGCTTGATAATGCCGGCTTTATGCCACGCGATGCGTTCCAGAGTCGGCCCCAGTTGCGCGATATGCTCCATCGAAATCGGCGTGAACAGCGCCAGTTTATTGGGCACGACCGCGATATCATCAAAACGTCCGCCACGCCCGACTTCCAGCACGGCCACCACCACGCGCTGCTCATCAAACCAGCGCAGGGCAATCGCCAAAAAAATCCCCTGTGGGCTGAAATACTGCTTTTCGGTGAGCGTGTCTTCAATCGTGTCGATGTGTGGCGCAAGCTGGTTGAGAATCCGCAGGAAATCCGGCTCCGGAATGGCATGGCCGTTAATGCGAATCCGCTCGCGCCACGTCACCAGATGCGGGCTGGTAATGGTGCCGACGGTGTGACCCAGATGTTGCAGCAGTTTGGCCGTGATGACTGTGGTAGAGCCTTTGCCTTTGCTCCCCGTCACGACAATATATTCACGGGTGCCATTCAGCAGATTGAGGGCGCTCAGCAAGCGGCGCGTGGGGCCGGGGTCACGGATAATATCGTCAGAGCCGGGTTCCTGGCCGCGCAGTTTGCGCATGGAGCGGAAAATATAGGTTACAGCTTCAGTCTCATTCGTAAAAGTGGTCATGTTGAAAGCATATCAATCATACTAAAATACAGATCAGAATATCGCGTAGTGCAAGCGTCAGGTAAGCGTCCCGGCGCGAGTCACTCAAGTACGCTAAACTAATTCCTATGAAACTGATTGTACCCTGTCTCCTGATTTTTATCCTGCTGCTGAATGGTCATCCAGCCACCGCCGACACCTGTCATGGCGCCCCGCCAACCCGCCTGCAAGAAGGTCTGGAAGGCGAAGTCACCCCCGGTCTGATCGGCCTGCATTTACGCGCATTACCGGCCATCGGCGCAGGCACCGTGCTGTCGCTCAACAGCGGCACCCGCTTCGAGGTGATCTCCGGCCCAAGCTGCAACAGTGGCTTTAACTGGTGGCGTGTGACGGTGGTCGGCACAGGTGGCACCAGCGGCTGGATCGCTGAGGCGGACTGGTCACAGTATTTCGTGCGGCCATTTGCCGAGGGCGAGACGCGTCTGTGCAACACCGTCAAATCTCCGTTGACGCGCTTGTTTCTCACGCCGTTGTGTTACCTCACACGCTAATCCGCCGCTTCCGCCAGCCATTCGTCAATGATCGTCTGGGCTTCTTCATCGGTCTGCACAAAGCGAATCATGCGCTGCGAATCCCCATAGATACCGTCCGCGCCACCCAGTGTCTGCGCCAGAGTCGAATCCAGGCCGATTAAAATCACGCGGTCACGCCCATGCGGATGGATGCGCTTGCCCAGGCTGCGGATATGTCCCAGCGCCCCGGCAGGCATTTTCGTGGTCGCCCGCAGATCAATCACCATCTCGACTGTATGCGGCACCGAGTCGAACCAGAAGGTGGCGCGGCGCATATTCTTGTGAAAATCGTTCCAGTTCCAGCTGTCCTCCGCCACAAAGCGGATCACCGTTTTTTCGTCATTGTCCCACTGAAAATCAATGCTCATCAAACCATCCTTTTGTGCACCCCAGCGGCCTATTGTCGCGCACTTTACAGCCGCGTTCAATTGTTAAAGCACAGCGAAAATCCAAAATAGGGACTTGAGCCTCACGCGACGTGATAGCTTAGACTGCTGCATATAGACAAAACATATCCATACGAAGGATGAACTCATGAACTTTAATATCGTCGATACTCAGCAGCTTTACAGCCGCCTGCTGGCCGAGCCGGATGCTGCCCTACGCGAAAAAATCATGCGCGAAGAAATGTTGGCACCTTTCAGCGGCGTATTTCAGGTGTTTAGCGGCGCTGACCCGCTGCAACAACTTACACAATGGCATATGATCGGGCCAGGCGATTTCGCTAATGAGCATCGAGACTCCGTGCGCAACCTGCTCGACCAGTTAGCCGGTGTGGATGCCTGGGATAAAACGCGCCAAACTCTGGCCGATGTGCAGCGCGTTTTCGCGCCTTATGCGGATCGCATCCCCTTGGAAGCTGTCGCCTTTGGCCTGTTCCTCGCCGACTTTTCACAAACCAAAAGCGCTGATCGTGGTTACACTGGTTTCGGCGGTCTGCCCGGTTGGGTGATGGTCATCTATGGCGAAGTCAACGACTACACCAGCGCGCGCATTCAGGGGGCAACCGCCCATGAAATGCTGCACAATCTCCATTTTTCGGTGCAGCCGTTTAACCCCATGACTGTGACCGTCGGCGAATATATCATCGCGGAAGGGCTGGCCGAATCCTTTGCGGCGGAATTGTACGGTGAAGATGTGCTCGGTTATTACGTGACCGATTTCGACACGGCACAGCTTGAGCTGTCCAGGCAGATCATCGGTGAAGGGTTACACCGCACCGGCTTTGATGTGGTGCGCGGTTATATCTTTGGCGACAGCATAGCCGAACAATGGGGATTTCCCAAACCCGGCATCCCCGATTTCGCCGGTTATGCCATCGGCTATCGCATCGTGCAGCAGTATCTGAAGAAAACCGGCAAAAGTGTCGCGGAGACGATCTTCGTCCCTGCCCATGACATTATCGCTGAATCAGGGTACTTTGCAGGTTAAATAACGCGGCCCCATCTCCAGCATTGGAGGTGGGGTTTCTCTCCAAATCCACATCCCGGCTGCTGATTGGTGGCGTTATAATCACCTGTGTAAATCCATCCACTATCAGAGGGTTAATCATTATGCAGCGCAGTATGCTTTGTTTATGGCTTATCAGCCTGTTGGCCTTCACCGGGTTGACCGAGGCGCAAACACCAGCCCAAACCGACAGCGATTGTGGCGCAGCGTCCGCAACCTGGATCATGAGCGAAAGTGAACATACGCTGGAATACAATGGATTAACGCGGCGTTATCTGCTGTATATCCCGCCGAGCTATGATGCTTCTCAGCGCGTCCCGCTGATCCTCAGCCTGCACGGATTCGCCTCCAATCCCAACCAGCAGACGCTGTATTCCGAATGGAACACGCTGGCCGATGAGCACAATTTTATCGTGGTCTATCCACAGGGCACCGGACGACCTTTGCGGTGGAACAGCGGCTTGCGGCTGTTTGGCGATCAAAATGGCGTGGATGATGTCGGCTTTATCCGCGCTTTGATTGATACGCTGTCGGAATCATTGTGTGTGGATAACCAGCGGATCTATGTCAATGGGCTGTCCAACGGCGGTGGCATGAGTCACCGCATCGCCTGCGAACTGGCGGATCAGGTCGCGGCGATTGGTGGCGTGGCAGGAGCCTATGACCGCCAACCCTGCCAGCCCTCACGCCCGATTCCGGTTATCGCTTTTCACGGCACCGCGGATCGCATCGTGCCTTATGCTGGCAATGCAAGCACACTTCCACCGGTCGAAGAATGGGCGGCAGACTGGGCTGAACGCGATGGCTGTGCGCCCGAACCCGAAACACTCACGCCTGTTGGCGAT
Source organism: Aggregatilineales bacterium (assembly GCA_038258185.1). Lineage (GTDB taxonomy): Bacteria > Chloroflexota > Anaerolineae > Aggregatilineales > Phototrophicaceae > JAIOHN01. The sequence goes on from JBBSQD010000172.1 coordinate 10,411, forward strand.
GCCAGCGCGATCCGTTATGGTGATTGTGAAGGCGATGCTGAAGTGATTTTGTACACGTTAGCAGGAGCGGGACATACCTGGCCGGGTGGTGGCGAAATTTCCAGTTTCATCACCGGTCTGACCAATCAGGACATTGAGGCCAGCGCCCTGATGTACGACTTTTTCATGTCGCATCCGTTGCCGTCTATTGGGGAATAAGGCAGCCATAAACAGACCCCATCCCTTACCCTTCCCCCGAATTCGGGGGAAGGGGTGGCCTGTAAGGCCGGGGTTAGGGGTCAAAACCGTGTCACTACAACAACGCTTCCAGCGCATCGACGCGCTGTTCGTAGGTGTGCTGAGCATAGACATGCTCGCGGCCACGTTGGGCAATCGCTTCACGCTCGGAGTCGTGGCGCAGATAGTAGGCGACTTTTTCGCGCAGATCATCCAGATCACGATAGGTGATGATGTTCTCGCCGGGGGTGAACCACTCGCGCACACCGGGTAAATCCTCGGTGATTTGCAGCAGGCCGACACCTGCCGCCTCGAACAGACGCATATTGCCGCCATAATGCATAAAATTGCCATTGGCGTTCAAGGTGATTTTCGCCGCGGACAACACCCGCAGCATGGTTTCGCCCAGGGCTGATCCGCGCCGGAAAGCATCCAGCGGCGGCGGCACATCATGCACACTCCATACGCCGAGGTCAAATTCGGTCAGCGCGGCCAACGCCTGCACCCGCCGACTGTAAAGATTACCCGGCAGCAGTGTACCGACAAAGCTCACATCACAGGTATAGGCTTCGCGTTCTGTTGCGGAGAGTTCATAGGGGTGATGAAAGTCCAGGTCACAGGCGGAAATCGGCAGACAGGCCATCCGCGCCGCACCCAGTTCCAGCCACTGAATGCCGTGATAATAATCATTGACCAGCACCAGATCATACAGGCTGGCCGCCGCCCGTTCAATCGGTCGCGAAAACACAATTGGTGATGTGCCGGTCGCGTAGATCAGCGTGCAGCCGGTGCGCTGTTTAATCGTCGCCAGTGTTTCGGGATAAATCACGGTGTTATCGCCCACCAGCCACACCAGATCCGGCTGAAACTGCTCGGCCTGTTCAATCAGGCGCTGGTTGCGGCGGCGATATTCCGGATTGAGCGTGGGCGGGATACGCTGGCTGACAGCAGTCAGCACTTTGGTCGGTGTGAGTCCGGCGCTGTGCTGCTGCGCCTGAATTTTGCCGCCGCTGCTGGGCAGGTTGCGATAGAAAATGGACTGTTCATAACCCCGCCGCTGCAACGCCCGCTCCCAGAAATGCTGCGATACGCTGGGGGCAAACAACAGACGCGGCGCACCGGGCGGAGTCGCGGCGATGGCGGCCTCAAGCTGCTGCGGGTGATGCAGCGCGGCGATGTAGAGAATTTTCGGCATTATTCCGCCAGTGATTCGACGAGGATGCAGACCGCGACACTATGCCCAATCACCTGATCGGTGCCATCAACACGCACGGTGATGGGTCCATCAAACGGGTCACGCGCCAGCACCTCGACGTGGGCGGCCAGCTTAAAGTCGCGCTCCAGAATATGTTGCAGCATTTCGGCGCTGTTGGCTTTAATGCGCGACACAACCGCGGGCGCATGCAGCGGCCAGTCTGTCAGTTGCGAGAGTTCGCGGCGGGTAATGGTGCCATCTTCAGTGGGGATCGGGTCGCCATGCGGGTCCACCAGCGGATGATGCAGCTTGACCGCCAGCGCCTCGATAAAGCGATCCGACACGGCATGTTCCAGGTCTTCCGCCTCATCATGCACTTCACTCAGTTCATAACCCAGTTCTTCGACCAGATACAATTCAATCAGGCGGTGGCGGCGGATAATTTTCAAGGCCAACTGTTCACCGACCAGTGTCAGTACCACGCCCCGGTATTTCTGATAATCCAGCAACTGCGCTTCTTCCAGACGTTGCGCCATATCCGTCACTGAAGGCGCGGAGATGTTCAGGGCATCTGCCAGCGAATTGGTCGAAACCCGATCCATATTCTGCTGCAATGAGTAAACGGATTTCAGAAAATTTTGCACCGAAGTGGATTTGAGCAGGTCGTCGTGATCAGTCATCCATAGCCTTTATCTGCTACGTCATTAAGCCACAATCATAGCATAAATCTGCTCGCATTCGTAGACGGACGGGGTATAAATAGCTGTTATACTGGTGGGGATAAAAAACGCGCTTAATCGCGCCCATTCAGCCCAAAATTGCCTTACTTTTCTTACACAGATATTTCGAGGAATCATGAACCGATTAGAAGAAATTAACGCTAAGCATGATCTGCTGCGTGGCCTGCTGGCCGAACATGAAGCCGATGCCCTGTGGCTGGCGCACAGCCGCAACGTCGCCTGGATCACCGCCGGGGCGGATTCCAGCATTCCGGCGGACAGCGACAACGGCGTGTACAGCATTCTCATCACGCCCGAAAAGCGCATCGTCTATACCGACAATATCGAAATTACGCGCCTGCGTGCCGAGGAGGGTTTGGAAAGTCTCGGTTTCGAGTTTTACGAATTTCCGTGGTATGCCAAAGAGCAGCCTACCGTCGCGCATCTCATCAGCGACTCGATTGCGATTATCGAGGCGCAGCTTCAGCAGTTCCGGCTGGTGCTGACGCCGGACGAGCAGGAGCGCTATCGCATTTTGGGGCGCGATGCCGCCGCCGCGTTAGATGAGGCCATCCGCGCCGTGCGTCCCGGTGATACCGAGTTCGAGATGGCCGCCCGGCTGGATGCCGCCTGCCGCGCCCGTGGTGGACTGGCGACGGTCAATCTGGTAGCGACCGATGAGCGCATTTCACAGTTTCGGCATCCGCTGGCGACCTTTAAGCGGCTGGACAAATACGCCATGATCGTGGTCTGTATGCGGCGTGGTGGCATGGTCGTCGCGGGGACGCGGCTGGCTTATATGGGCCAAATGCCGGAAGAAATCGCCGAAAAAGCGCGCAAAGTCGCCTTTATTGATGCCAGCGTTATCACCGCCACCCGCCCCGGACGCACTCACAGCGAAGTGATGGCTGATCTGGAAGCCGCTTATGCCGCGCAGGGTGAGGACGGCCAATGGAA